>NZ_JBWOPL010000102.1:0-13613 GCF_056451265.1 Rhodocaloribacter sp.
GGCCACCTCGAGCGCGCGCGTCACGAGCGCGTCGCCGCCGGGCGGGCCGAAGCCCATCACCATGTCGGCCGCCGTGACGAGCACGGGCAGGCGGTGTGCGAAGGCCGGGCCGAGGTCGAGCGCGGGCAAGGCGCGCTTGCCGACGATGACGGGATGGACGAACTCGACCGAGACGTGGCGGGCGTCGGTGGCATACGGCCCGCGTCCGAAGGCGAGGATGCGCCCGCCTTCGAGGAAGCGCTCGGCCATGCGGCGGGAAGCCTCGGCCAGCCGGGGAGCCTCGCGAGGGAAGAACGCACGGGAGACGTCGTTCCGCGCCCGCAGGCGTTCGGCGATAAACGTGGAGAGGGCAGTCCGGCCTTCGACCATGGGGGGAGAAGCTAGGCGAGCGTGGCGTAGAGGATGCTAACGCCGAGGATCAGGCTGAGTGCCCCGGAGAGGCCGGTGAGGGCGTGGTGAAAGGCGGGGCGGGCGCGGGCGGCGCGGAAGGGGAGGGCGAGCAGGAGCGTCACGCCCGCCATGCCGAGGATCGAGCCGAGGCCGAAGACGAGCGCATAGAGCAGGCTCATGCCGAGCGAGGGGAGCGTGGCCGCCACGAGGAGCAACAGCGCGCCGCTGCCCGCAAGGCCGTGCACGAGGCCGACGGCGAAGCCCGGCCAACCCGCGCGTCGGAACGAGAAGGCGTGCGGGTGCGGATGCGCGCCCACATGGAAGTGCGGCACGCCGTCGTGCGTGTGACGGCGCAGACGCGCAAGCCGGGAGACGGCGTCGTAGAGCGCCCATGCCCCGAGACCGAGGAGCATGAAGGCCACCGGGATCTCGAAGAAGCCGAGATGCTCCGCGGTGATCTGCACGCGGAGCACGCCGATGACGAGCACGCCGAGGACGAGCGTCGTGGTGTGGCCCGCGCCCCAGGCCATCCCCATGCGGAGCGCCCGCGAAAGCCGCGCCTCCCGGTGCAAGAGCGTGGACACCGCGATCATGTGGTCGGGCTCGAAGGCGTGCTTGAAACCGCTCAGAAAACCGAGCGCGAAGGCGAGCGGAAGCGCGAGTTCCATGAGGCGTTCATTTGAGTCGTGAAACGATGCGGCGAAGGTGCGTGACGCGATGCGTGCCGCCGTCGGGTCCCTGGACGACGGTCTCCTCCGCCGGAAAGAAGACGTCGTCCCGGAGGTCCTGAAGCGCCATCGCCACCTCCACGGGCACGAGGAAGACCGTCCCGTCTTCCGGTGGCGGCATCCCCTTGACCTCGGTGATCGTCCGGACGTTGAGCGAGAACGTGTGTCCCGCCTCGTCCCGCGCCGTCCGGTGTTCGCCCACGGCCACCACGCCGAGGTGACGCGCGTCGGGCGGCGTCTCCACGAGCGCTCCGGCGGTGTCGTACAGCCAGAGGGTTTTCCGGGTCAGGTTGACGATTTTCATGCGGGGGTCGTCGCGGGAAACGCTTCGGCGCGCTTCGTTTTCAGGAACGTGATCCAGGCGTCGAGCCCGGGCTCGGCCCGCGCCGACGAGTCGAGGATCGGCAGGCCCGGGTGCACTTCGTGGATGTTGTGCACCGCCAGGGCGCGGTCGAACCCCACGGCCCCGGCAATGTCGAGCTTCGTGAGCACGGCCGCGTCGGCGGAGTTGAAGATGGTGGGATATTTCAACGGCTTGTCCTCGCCCTCGGTCACGGAGAAGAGCACGGCCCGGAGATGTTCGCCCAGGTCATAGCTTGCCGGGCATACGAGGTTGCCCACGTTTTCGATGAACAGGAAGTCGAGCGCGTCGAGGTCCCATCCGGCGAGGGCGTCGTCGATCATCTGCGCTTCGAGGTGGCACGTGGTGCCGGTGCTGATTTGCCGGATGGGCGCGCCGCTGCGGGCCAGCCGCGTGGCGTCGTTCTCCGTGGCGAGATCGCCCACGAGGGCGGCCACGTCGTAGGCGTCGCGGAGGGCGGCGAGGGTCTTTTCGAGGAGGGCCGTCTTGCCCGATCCCGGCCCCGAAACCAGGTTCACGACGAAGACGCCCGCCGCGCGGAACCGCGCGCGCAGCCCCCGCGCCAGTTCGTCGTTCTTCTTCAGGATGCCGTGACGGACTTCGAGGATGCGTGCGCTCATGGGCTACTGTATTTCGAGGGAGGTTATTTCGAGTTCCTTGCCTTGCCGGAGGTCGCCGGAAGGCGTGTCGCATACGGGGCATCGAAACCGGAAGACGTCCGGCAGTTCCCGGTCCGCGTCGCATTGCGGGCAATGGATCACCACAGGCAGCTCTTCGATCTCGAGCGTTGCGCCCTCGACGATGGTGCCGCCGGCGGCGATGTCGAACGAGAACTCGAGCGCGTCGCGGACGACGCCCGAGAGCGCCCCGATGCGGAGCCGCACCTTGCTCACCTTCTCCGAGCCGGCGTGGGTCGCCTCCCGCACGGCGATGTCGACCAGGTTCACGGCGATGGACAGTTCATGCATCGGATTGTATGCGGCTCAGGTGCCGACCGAAGATGCGGGCGAACTCCAGGGCGAAGCCCATCGTGCGGGCCACGTCGGGATCGCGCAGGGCTTTCATGAGGGCGAAGGGCCCGCCCACGCTGCGCGGGTGGGTCTGCGCCGTCTGCATCGAGACGACGAGCGCCTCGGCGATCTCGCTCACCGCGCCGATGGCCACCGGATCGAGGATGGTCGATTGCAGGAGCGACTGCACCTGCGGCGAAGCGAGCGTCGTGTGTACGCCCTCGGCCGCCGTCACCATCATGTTCAGGGTTTCGGGGGTGGCCAGGGCCTTGAGGCGCAGCAGGGTCTCGGCCATAGGGGAACTCGCTCCGCCGACGGCGGCTTCCCGCATGTCGTTCACCGCGTCGTTCAGGTTGTCGGCGATTTGCGGGCCGCGCTGCAGGAAGCCGGTGAGCATCTCGATCATGAACTCGAGTTCGTCCACGCGCCCGGCCAGCCGCGTCAACGCCTCGGCGGCAGGCACGAAGTCCGACTGGAGGAACGCCTGCACCTGCTGCGAGCCGAGCACCTGCGTGAACGCTTCAAGCGCCGTGATGAGCTCTTCCAGCTTCTCCGGCGTGGTGAGGCCTTTCAGCCGCGAGAGCTGGTGAAACACCTCCGCGCGGGTCGATGCGCCGTCGCCGCCGATGCTATCGCGCATCTCGATGACGGCGTCGCCGAGGTTGTCGGCGATTTCGGGTCCGCGTTGCAGGAAACCCGAGACGGCGTCCAGCAGAAACTCGATCTCGTCCACGCGGGCGGCCAGGCGTCGCATGGCGTCGGCCGTCTGCGGGTCCAGGCCGGCCCGGTCGTTCGTGGAGGCAGGGGCTGTATCCATGACGTCTCCGGTTGTGTTGATGACAGAGTGGAAGCGCCCATCGTCGCAAGCCGGGGAAAGAGCGGGGCGGACGGGCGCGCGGTTTTTTCGGCAGGGAACCCCCCGGGGCGGCGCGCGCAAAGATTTCCCGGGTGCGGATCCCTCGGCTCGTTACTCCGGGAAATTAGTTGCCTAAAGAACCTAGGTTGAAATTTTATCGAACTAAACAAATTAGGCAATATGGCCTAATTGCTTAATCCGATAACAAGTTATGGATATGATACCGAATTTTTGTTGACTTTTCAAGAGAAAAAGATTTAATTGGCGAACCCGGAGTCATACGTGTTTGGTGACCTGCAGGGGGAGCCGTGCCGGATGCGCAACCGGGAACGAGCGCGTCCGCTCGGGGCGTTTCCCCTGGTTCCGGGGTCATCGTAAGCAGGGACGTTAGAACCAATCTTCGAGAGGGTATTCTATGGCATCATTACTGTGGTTTCAGGGCGGAGCCTGCAGCGGCAACACCATGTCTTTCCTCAACGCCGAAGAGCCCAGCGCCTGTGATCTGGTGACCGACTTCGGCATTGACATCGCCTGGCATCCGTCGCTCGGCATGGAGATGGGGGAGAACGCCCAGCGTCTGTTCTGGTCGTTTGCCAGAGGCGAGCGTCCGCTCGACATCTTCGTCTTCGAGGGCACCGTCATCATGGGTCCCAACGGCAGCGGGCGGTACGACCTCTTTGCCGACCGTCCCATGAAAGACTGGGTCACCGATCTGGCCAATCAGGCGCAGATCGTCGTCGCCATCGGGGATTGCGCCTGCTGGGGCGGCATTCCCGCCACCGCGCCCAACCCCACCGATTCGGTCGGATTGCAGTACCTCAAGCGCAACAAGGGCGGCTTTCTCGGGGCGGACTGGCGCTCGAAGGCCGGGCTTCCGGTCATCAACATCCCGGGTTGCCCGGCCCATCCCGACTGGGTGACGCAGATCCTCGTGGCCGTCGCCAGCGGGCGCACCGCCGACATCGCGCTCGACGACCTCCAGCGGCCCCAGACGTTCTTTAAGACCTTCACGCAGACCGGATGCACGCGCGTGCAGTACTTCGAGTGGAAGGAATCCACCGAGGAGTTCGGGCAGGGCACGCGCAAGGGGTGCCTCTTTTACGAGATGGGATGCCGCGGTCCCGTGACGCACTCGCCGTGCAACCGCATCCTGTGGAACCGGCAATCCTCCAAAACGCGAGCAGGCATGCCGTGCACCGGATGCACCGAGCCGGAGTTCCCCTTCTTCGACCTCGCGCCCGGAACGGTCTTCAAGACCCAGAAAGTCTTCGGCGCCATCCCGAAGGAACTCCCCGAAGGCACCGACCACCTGACGTACACGGCCCACGCCGCCGCCGCGCGTGTGGCGGCCCCGAAGTGGGCGCGCGAAGATATGTTCGTCGTCTGATCCGAAACCTCAAATTTCAAGGAAAAACATGGCAACTGATCTGCATATCAGCCCGCTGGGCCGCGTGGAGGGAGACCTGGACGTACGGGTTATGGTCGATGACGGCGTGGTCACCGATGCCTGGACCACCGCCGGCATGTTTCGCGGCTTCGAGATGATTCTCAAGGGCAAGGACCCCCAGGCCGGTCTGATCGTGACGCCCCGCATCTGCGGCATCTGTGGCGGCAGCCATCTCACGAAGACCGTCTATGCCCTCGACACCGCCTGGCGCACCGAAGTGCCGCCGAACGCCACCCTCATCCGAAACATCGCGCAGGCCTGCGAGACGCTTCAGAGCATCCCGCGCTGGTTCTACGCCCTCTTTGCCATCGACCTGACCAACAAGAACTACGCGAAGGCAAAAGAATACGACGAAGCCGTGCGCCGCTTTGCCCCGTTCGTGGGCACGGGGTATGAGAAAGGCGTCACCCTCTCGGGCAAGCCGGTCGAGATCTACGCCATCTTCGGCGGGCAATGGCCGCATTCGAGCTTCATGGTGCCCGGCGGCGTCATGTGCGGCCCCACCCTCTCGGACGTCACTCGCTCCATCGCCATCCTCGAATACTGGAAAGACGAATGGCTCGAAAAAGAGTGGCTCGGCTGTTCGGTGGACCGCTGGCTCGAAAACAAGTCGTGGGACGACGTGCTGGCCTGGGTCGAGGAGAACGAGAGTCATTACAACTCCGATTGCGGTTTCTTCATCCGGTACGCCATGGAGACCGGCCTCGACAAGTTCGGCGCGGGCTTCGGCAATTACTTCGCCACGGGCACGTTCTGGAACCCGGACGAATACACGCACCCCACCATCGAGGGGCGCAACCGCGCGCTGCTCACCCGCTCGGGAGTATACCAGGACGGGCAGTATTACGACTTCGACCAGGCCAACGTCCGGGAGGATCACACCCATTCGTTCTATGAAGGCGCGGGCGCCTTGCACCCGTTCGACGGGCGCACCGTCCCGGTCGATCCGGCGGAAGGGCAGAAGCAGGGCAAGTACTCGTGGGCGAAGTCGCCGCGCTATGAGATCCCGGGCGTCGGCATGAAGCCGCTCGAAGCCGGGCCGCTGGCCCGGCAGGTGGTTGCCGGCAAGCCGGATCCGCTGCCGTGGCAGGATTACGACCCGCTCTTCCACAACGCCGTCACCACCATCGGCCCGAGCGTGATGGTGCGCGTGATGGCCCGCATGCACGAAGCGGCGAAGTACTACAAACTCGTGCGCTCCTGGCTCGACCAGGTCGACCTCCACGAGAAATTTTACATCAAGCCGGTCGAGCACGAGGAGGGGCAGGGCTTCGGAGCCACCGAAGCCGCTCGCGGCGCGCTTGCGGACTGGATCAAGATCAAGGACGGGAAGATCGAGAATTACCAGGTGGTCACCCCGACGGCGTGGAACATCGGCCCGCGCGACGGCAACAACGTCAACGGACCGATGGAGCAGGCATTTCTGGGGTCGCCCATCGCCGACACCACCGACCCGGTCGAACTCGGGCACGTGGCGCGGAGCTTCGATTCCTGCCTGGTCTGCACGGTCCACGTCTACGACGCGAAGACCCGGAAGGAAATGTCCCGCTTCGTCGTCAACGGCAACTGCTAGGCGGATCGTCAACGGCAAGCACAACGTGCGTTGCCTCCTCGCGCGAGGGGCAGCGCACGTTGTCGCTTCGACGGAGGAGAGGAGTATGGAAGGAGGGGACACGGTCGTCATCGGATGCGGCAACCTTCTGCGCGGCGACGACGCGGTGGGGCCGACGTTGATCCGGCATCTGTGGGAGCGCGGCGTGCCCGAGGGGGTGCGTCTGGTCGACGGCGGCACGGCGGGGATGGACGTGGCGTTCCAGATGCGCGGCGCGGCGCGGGTCATTCTCATCGACGCCTGTGCGACCGAAGCCGAGCCGGGCACCCTGTATCGCGTGCCCGGCGAAGCGCTCGAAAACCTGCCTCCGCTCGACGGCCTTCACCTGCACGCCTTCCGCTGGGATCACGCGCTCGCGTTCGGCCGTTGGCTGCTCAAGGACGCATACCCCGAAAACATCACGGTGTACCTCATCGAAGCGGCTTCGACCGACTTCGGCGCGCCGCTCTCGCCCGCCGTCGAAGCGGCCATGCACGATCTTCTGGATCGGCTGATCGTAGACCTCTCGGAGCCGCAGGAGGCGAAGCGATGACGGTGGAACTGACCGATAGCGGATACCTGCACCTCCCGGTGGAACTCGCCGAGCAGTACTTTCCGTTCGATCTCCTTTTTGCCCTGGCGCGTGGAAGGGAGCTCTGGTTGCTGCCTGCGCGGGGACCCGGCGGCGGCGGTCTGCTGCTCAAACGTCGCAATGCCCGGGGTGACCGAAGCGTGCTGATCCGGGAGCTGTTGCACGACGGCGTCCCCCCCGGTCCGCTTCCGGCTTTCTGGGACGAACGACAGAGCGCCCTCCGCGTGGCCTTGCCGACCTCCAAGCGGTCTGCGCGGGCTGAACCGGCGTGATCCATGCACAACCTGCGGGACCTCGATGCTTTCTTTTTTCGAACACGAAGCGCTCGCCATCGCCACCTATGTGCGGGAGGAGAAGGGGCAGTGGGTCGTGTATGCCGAGGTCACGTTCCCCGACGTGGTGCGCCGCTTCCGGATCAACGCCTATCGCACGAAGCGCCGCGCCGAGGTCGCCGCCACCTGGATCAAACGCGGGGCGGATCGTCCCCTGAAAGGTCCGCCCCTGGGATTTTAACCCCCGACGAATGAAGCTCTTTTCTCCGCCCCAACTGCTTGGCGTCTTTCCCGCCCCGGCCAGCTATCTGCTGCTTCCCGCCGTGGAGGGCGCGCCTCCGCTCGATGCCGCCCGCTCGGCCGGTCGGTGGCCGGACGACGTCCCGGACGCGTGGCGCTTTTTCACGCTCGCCCTTGCCGGAGACGTCGAAGCGGCGCACGCGGCGGTGACGGGCGAAGACGCCGTGGCCCGGTATAACCGCTTCGTGCTCGCGCCCGACGAGGCGCAGTATGCGCGTCTGAAAGCCGAGCTCGAAGCAGAAGATGCGTTGCTGCTCCGAGCCGTGGGATATCTCTACCGCCTCGAAGCCGAGCCGCCGACGCCCCCGGCCGAAGCGCCGGACGTGCTCGCCCCGTTCCTGTGGGCCGCTCGGGCCGGAGGTCGCCTCGAAGCCGGAGAGGCCGATGCCGCGCTCGAACACCTGGCGCGCGCCGTGGAAGCGGCCCGCCCCGTCTCGCCCGCGCTGGCGGCCCGCCTGCTGGCGACCACCGCCCGCACGCGCCGCCATCTCGAAGGGCCGTCGCCCGCACTCGTGCCCGTCTACCGGAACGCCCTCCACGCGCTCAAAGACACCGCCTTCGACCGTCTCCTCGGCGAGACCTGGCTCGATCTCGGGAGTCTCTACCACGAAAGCTCCGGCGGACGCCGGGGCGCGCTTCTCGAAGCCGCCCGATGTTATCAGTCCGCTGCCCAATGCTGCCCCAGGGCAACCTTTCCCGAACTGTTCGCCCTCGCGCAGAACAACCTTGCGCTGGCATACCTTGCCATCCCTCTTCAGCAGGCGGGGGACCAACTGCGCATGGCCGTTGCCATCGGCGCGTTGCGCGAGGCGCTGACGATCTATACGCGGGAGGCGCATCCGGAGGCCTGGGCGAGCGCCACGCTCAACCTGGCGAACGCGCTTCAGTATGCGCCCTCCGGCGCGCCGGAGGAGCATCTGTGGCAGGCTGTGGATCTATACGAGCAGGTGCTCGAAGTGCGCACGCCCGAAGCCGATCCGCTCGCCTACGCCCGCGTGCTGGCCAACCAGGCGAACGCGCTGGCCCACCTCGGCGCGTTCTCGCGCGCCGTGCCCCGGCTCGAAGAAGCCGCCCGGCTCTTCCGCACCCACGACGAAACCGACGCCGCCGCGTCGGTCGAGGCTATCCTTCACGACATCGAAGCGCGGCAGGCCAACCATGGAGTTGCACGAAAGACAACAGTTTGATTTTTTGCTCGTCACCGCCGTCGAGCGTTTCAGCGATCGGCTGGTGCAGCGCAACGAAGGCGCGGAGAACGCCCTCCGGCGTCTTCGCGAAAACCCCCAGGGAGAAGGCATATGGGTCGATGCGTTCGTCGACGCCGTCTTCCGGGATTTTCTGCTCGACAACGTTGCCGGGGCATGCTTCGTGTTGCAGGCGCTCGAACGCCGGCGCGTGGCGTTGCCCGCCGTGGAGGCGCGCGTGGAAGAGGTCTTGCAAACGATGGCGCGCCGGGCGTTCGCCGATCTGCTCACGCGGAAGATCGAAGAAGCGCTCGAACAGGCCGCCTCATATTCGGGATAACCATGAGCATGCCCACGATAGCGAGAGAAGAGACGTTCGAGCGCCTGGCGCAGGCCGTCGATGCCGCGCTCGAAGAGGTCCGCAAGATCAACGAGACGGATCGAGAGCGTGCCGGAAGGCTCAAGAAGGCGCTCGAAGATCTGCACCGGCACGTGCTCGTGAAGATCGTCCGGCGCCTGAAAGAGGACCCGGCCGGACGGGAGATCCTCTTCGAACTCGTCGAGGATCAGGCCGTCTATGCCGCCTTTCTCATGCACGGGATCGTCAAGCCCGACCTGACGACCCGTGTGGCGAGGGTCATCGAGCTCGTCCGCCCGTACATGAAGTCCCACGGCGGCGACGTGGAGCTGGTGCGGGTGGAAGGGGACACGGCTGTCGTGCGGCTCCACGGCTCGTGCAACGGCTGCTCGCTCTCTTCGGTCACCCTTCGCAACGGCGTCGAGGAGGCGCTTCGCGAGCACGTGCCCGAGATCGCGAACGTCGAGGTGGAGCCGAACGAGCCCGGTCCGGCCTTCGTGCCGCTCGCGGAGGTCGATACGCTGGAGGACACCGGCTGGGTGGCGGGGCCGCGCCTCGAAGACCTGGCCTCCGGCGAGCCCTTCCGACTCGAAGGACAGGACTTCGACGTGCTCATCCTTCAGATCGACCAGAAGATTTACGCCTATAAAAACGCCTGCGCCCATATGGGCATGCCGCTCGACGGCGGGATGATCGAGGACGAAGTGCTCACCTGTCCGTGGCACGGCTTCCGCTTCGATCTCACCTCCGGCGAGTGCCTGACCGTGCCGCAGGCCCAACTCGAACCCTACCCTCTGCGCGTCGATGACGGCGTCGTCTGGGTGCGACCGTCCCATGATTAAACCGTACATCTACGTCGGCGCCACGCCCGAGGGCGACCTCACGCTCCCGAGCGCCGATCCGACCGACCGCTTCCTCTATGCCCCCCGCGGCGTCTACTTCGACGACGACGTGCTCGTCGTCTCGGATTCGGGCAACCATCGGGTGCTCATCTGGCACGGCGTGCCGCAGACCGACGGTCGCCCCGCCGACGTGGTGCTCGGACAGCCCGACTTCTTCAGCGAAGGCCCGCGTGCCGGGGGGCGCGACGTCGTGCGCGGCCTGCACCTGCCCACGGGCGTCGCCGTCATCGAAGGACGGCTCATCGTGGCCGACGCCTGGCATCACCGGCTGCTCGTGTGGGACGCCGTGCCGCAGACCTCGTTCGCCTCGCCGGATCACGTGCTCGGGCAGCCCTCGCCCGAGTCCGTCGCGCCCAATCGCGGCGGGGCCGTCAGCGCGCGCGGGATGTACTGGCCGTATGGCTTCGGCTTCGTCGGAGGTGTCTTTTACGTCGCCGACACCGGCAACCGGCGCGTGCTCGGATGGCATGGCTTCCCTGAGCCCGAACAGCCCGCCGATTTCCTCATGGGGCAAGACGCGCCTTCGGAAGGGAACGAGAATCGCGGCGGCGCCGTCGGGCCGGACACGTACCGCTGGCCCCACGACGTGGCGGGGGACGACGACCGGCTCTTCATCGCCGACGCGGGCAACCACCGCGTGCTTGGATGGTCGCCGCCGCCCACCCGGGATGCCCCCGCCCTCCTGGCGCTCGGGCAACGGGACTTCACCACCGCCTTCGAGATGCCGCACACGCCGCCGGGGCCGAGCCGCATGCGCTTTCCGTACGCCGTCAGCCTCTGCGGCGAGCGCCTGATCGTCGCCGATACGGCCAACAACCGCGTGCTCGTCTGGCACGAAGCGCCGCGTGAAGGCACGTTCCATCCCGCTGACGAAGTGCTCGGGCAGGCCGACTTCTCCACGGCCGGAGAAAACCGCTGGACGGCCGTCACGAAGGAAACCTTGTGCTGGCCCTATGGTCTGCATCAACACGGCAACCGGATCGCCATTGCGGACTCGGGAAACAACCGCGTGGTGTTCTGGAACGTGGAAGAACCGGCGGCGACGGTGGTAGATGAAGCGATGAACCCCTGATTTTTCAAGGAGATAAAACATGTGTCTGGCGATTCCGGGACAGATCAAGTCTTTCGATGACGAGCGGCATTACGCCACCGTGGAGGTGGCCGGCGTGCGGCGGCGGGTCAACGTCGATCTCCTGCGGGAACAGGCGCTCGAGACCGACGACTGGGTGCTCATCCACGTCGGCTTCGCCATGAGCAAGATCAGCGCCGAGCAGGCCGAGGAACAGATGCGCCTGCTCACGATGCTCGGCGAGGCCGAGGAAGCCGCCCGTGAGGTGCGCGGGTACAACTTCGGGGACGAGCCATGACCGACCTCAACCGATACGGAACCTGCACGCTCGACCAGGACGGCTGCGCCGTGTGCGGCGACGTCGGCATCCCCGTGCGCGTCGTCGCGCTTGCCGAAGCGGGTGAGGCGCTCTGTGAGGACCGCGACGGTCGCCGCGCCGCCGTCGCCGTCGACTTCACGCCCGGCGTCGCGCCCGGCGACGTGCTCCTCGTCCACATGGGCGTCGCCCTTGCCCACATTCCTCAGGAGAACGCATGAAATACGTTGACGAATTCCGCGACGGGCATCTGATCCGCAAGGCGGCCGAGGAGATCCGAAAGCTCACGAAGCCCGATTATCATTACCGCATCATGGAAGTGTGCGGCGGGCACACGCACTCGATCTACCGGTACGGCCTGAAAGACCTTCTGCCCGAAAACGTCGAACTCGTGCACGGCCCGGGCTGTCCGGTGTGCGTGCTCCCGATGGGCCGCGTCGACGATGGGCTGATGATCGCCGAGCAATCCGGAGCGATCCTGACGGCCTTCGGAGACATGATGCGCGTGCCGGGCTCGAAGGGCAGCCCGCTCGAATACAAGGCACGCGGCATGGACGTGCGCATGGTCTATTCCCCCCTCGACGCCCTCAAAATCGCCGAGAAGAACCCCGACCGCGAAGTCTTCTTCTTTGCCATCGGCTTCGAGACGACCGCGCCCTCGACGGCCCTCACGCTCATGCGCGCGAAGGCGAAAGGCATCGCGAACTTCACCGTCTTTTGCAACCACGTCACCATCATTCCGCCCATCCGCGCCATCCTCGACTCGCCCGACATGCGCCTCGACGCCTTCATCGGGCCGGGGCACGTCTCCACCGTCATCGGCTGCCGCCCGTACGCCTTCATCGCTCGCGACTACGGCAAGCCGGTGGTCGTCTCCGGCTTCGAACCGCTCGACCTCCTGCAGTCCATCGTGATGATCCTCCGGCAGATGAACGAGGGCCGCGCCGAGGTGGAGAACCAGTACGGCCGCGTCGTGCCGTGGGAGGGCAACCTGCCGGCGCTCCGCGCCATGAGCGAAGTGTTTGAGCTTCGGCCCTTCTTCGAATGGCGGGGGCTCGGCTTCATCTCGCAGTCGGCGCTCAAGCTCGCGCCCGCGTATGCCGACTTCGACGCCGAGGTGCGCTTCGAGGCGCCGGGCATCCGGGTGACGGACCCGAAGGCGGCGCAGTGCGGCGAGGTGCTCAAGGGCGTGCTCAAACCCCATCAATGCAAGCTTTTCGGCAAGGAATGCACGCCCGAGCATCCCATCGGAGCGCTGATGGTCTCGTCGGAGGGGGCGTGCGCGGCGCACTATCAGTACACCATGCGGCAATCGGAACTCGACCTGTTGGAGGACGCATGACGACGAAAACGAACGGCGCGGCGCAGGGCGTGCGCTTCCGAGACCCGCAGATCGACATGGCGCACGGGGCCGGCGGAAAGGCCACGCGGAGGCTCATCGAGGGCCTCATCGCGCCGCTCTTGAGCAACCCCGTGCTCGACCGCCTCGACGACGCCGCAATCCTCGACCTCGGATCGGAGCGTCTGGCGATGACGGCGGACGGCTTCGTCGTCAACCCGATCCGTTTCCCCGGCGGCTCCATCGGGGAGCTGGCCGTCAACGGGACGGTGAACGATCTGGCGATGGCGGGCGCGAAGCCGATGGCGTTGCTGGCCACGCTCGTGCTCGAAGCCGGCCTGCCCGCCGACGCGCTCCGGGCGGAGGTCGAGGCGATGGCCGCCGCCGCTCGGGAAGCGGGCGTCGTGATCGTCGGCGGCGACACGAAGGTGGTCGAGCACGGCAAGGCGGACGGCCTCTACGTCACCACCGCCGGCTTCGGCCGCGTCGATCCCCGCGCACATCTCGACGTGCGCTCCGTCCGTCCCGGCGACCGGATCCTGCTCTCGGGCCCCATCGGCGATCACGGCATCACCATCCTCCTGGCGCGCGGCGACCTCGACCTCGAAGCCGACCTCACGTCGGACACACGCCCCGTCTGGCCGTTCGTCGAGGCGCTTCTGGACGCGGTCGCGCCCGGCCTCCGGTGGATGCGCGACCCCACGCGCGGGGGCGTTGCCTCGACGCTCAACGAGCTGGCCCGCGACGCGCAGGTGGGCGTGGCGCTCTTCGAGGATCGCATCCCGCTGCGCCCGGCGGTGCGGGGCGCGTGCGAAATCCTCGGCCTCGACCCGCTCCACATCGCCAACGAGGGGCAGATGATCGCCGTCGTCGCGCCGGAGACGGCCGAGGCGGCGCT
>NZ_JBWOPL010000103.1:0-9921 GCF_056451265.1 Rhodocaloribacter sp.
GTCACGTCCTCGAAGCGCCAGCCGCCGAGGTTGCGAAAGAGGGCGTTCGGCCCTTCGAGGCGGGCCAGGTAGACGTCCGTCCATCCGTCGCCGTCCACGTCGGCGAGCGCCACGCCCGAGCCGTTCACGTAATGCCGGTTGGCGAGAAACTGCTCCTGACTGAGCGTATTGACGAACGAGAGGCCGGCTTCGGCGGGGTTGACGGTCTCGAAGCCCGGCGCGCGGCGTCCCGGCGCGGCGAGTTCGGCCCACCGGTAGCCTTCGGCTTCGTGCCAAAGGTACGGCGTCGCCTCCTCCGAAGCGCACGCCGTGAGGAGGCCCAGGCAAAGCATTACCGCCGTCGGCCCGGTCCGCTTCTTCATGATCATTCCTCGGTTGTCCGCTGTCCGGGCCGCCGGGGATGTTCGGGGCGAAGGTCGTCCCGGGCGACGAGACGGATCGCGCCTTGCCGCGCGGCTTCCGGGCCGGGCTTCGCAGCTTCGGCCAGCGCGAGAAGGGTGGCGGCATCTTCCACCGCGCCTCGCTTCAGGCGCAGCGCCGCAAGGGCATTCAGGCTCTCGCCGTCGCCGGTCAGGTTCACCACGTGAAAGAGGATCTGCTCCGCCGTGGGCTGATACCGGAGGTTGGCCTCCGCCGCGCGCGTGGCAAAGGTGACGGCCTCGCGCCGGAGGTCCTCGTCGAAAGGCCGCCAGTACAGCGAAGACCGGTACATCTGAAGCGCGTAGAGGGTGTCGCCGCGCGCGAGGGCCACGGGCAAGGCCAGCGCGAGGGCTTCCTCGGGCGCCAGGTCGTTGACGAGCGTTTCGTACGTCAGGTAGTCGAGGTAGCTCCGCGAGGCGCGCACGCGCCCCAGTTGCTGCTGGAGAAGGATTTGCTCTTCCTCTTCCGAGCCCTTGTTGAACGGATAGCCTGCGTTGATGCTGAAGACCTGAAGGTGGGCAAAGAGGCGCTCGAAAGGATCGGCCAGCCGCCGGTCGAGCGTCACGTAGCGCATGCGCCAGTCCAGGTTTTCGTCGATGGGCTCTTCGAGCAGAGCGACGCCGCTCAGACGCAGCGCCGGGTGATTCTTGATCTCCTCGAAGAAGCGTTCGCCGATGCCATTGTATCCGATGACGTTGGGATGGAGATGGTCGGCGAAGAACCACTCGTCCTCGATGCCGCTGAAGCTATACGCCCGCGCCACCGGCGCGAGGTCCACCTCCGTGACCAGCCCTTCCTCCGCGAACGTGTCGATGAGCGCGTTCAGCGCTTCCGGGGCGCGGAAACGGATCTCATCGCGATCCTTGGCCGAGAGAAAGGCTACGCGCGCCTGCGTCGTGTCTCCCTGTTCGAAGAGTTCCTGTCCCTGCTCGTAGTCGGCCAGCGCCTCCGGATCTTCGCCGAGGGGCGGTTGATCCTTGAGGTTGGAGACGAGCGTGCCCATGTAGACCGTGATGCCGGCTTCGCGGAAGGTCGCGAGCGCCTCCCGCATGTTGGCCTCGAACTGCGCGATGCCGTCGCGGTAGGCGTCGCTGTCGAGCGTGATCTCGGCGTCTCGGATCATCTGCGCCATCAGGCTCCGCCCGTCGCCGCGCTTTGGCGTCAAGCTCCGGATCAGGTCTTCGAGCGCGCGATAGAGCACGAGGTCCTTGAGCCGAAGGACGAGCCGCTTGAGCCAGATTCGGTTGCCGAGCGCATTGACCGAGCTGCCCGCGCCGAAAGCGCCGTAATACTCGTTGTGCCCGGCATAGATCACCACGGCGTCCGGCTGCTGCGCCGCGATCTCGTCCTTGAGATCCCAGATCGTATAACTGTTGGCCGCCGTCACGCCCAGGTTGATCACCTCGATCTTCTGCCCGACCGCCTCGGCTTCGAGCCGCTGTTCGATCTGTGTGGGAAAGCCGAGATAGAACCGGTAGGGGAAGCCCGCCACCGACGATCCCCCGAGCACCATCACGCGAAAGGCGCCGTCGGGTTTTTCTTTCAGAAAGGGATGGAAGGCCACCTCCGGCTCGAAGGCGCCGTTGAAATACCGGCGCAGGTAGTCCGGATTCAGCGTTTGATAGGCTTCATGGCCCTTCACCGGCGCAAAGACGGCCTGCTCCTCGGCTCCCACACCGGCGGCGCGCAGCGCCACTTCGAGGACGGCCAACCCCGCCAGCGGCAAAAGAACGGCGAGCGCCCTAAACCAGAACTTCTTCATAGACGTCATTTCCTCTGCTACCCGATCTCAAAACCCGGTCTGGAGTTTTCGGTTCATGTATTCGGCGATCTCCTTGAAGTATGCCTTGCGCTGTTCCGTCATGGGCGCCCGTTTCCACAACCCCTTGTCCAGCAGTCGGACTTCTCCGATGAACTGCACGGTGAACGACTCCGACCTTCCCGCAAGACGGTTGCGGGGCCGGGCCGTAAGCAGGATGCGCGTCTGAGCCCCCTGATAACCGAGCTTGCGTTCATCGCTGGTCAACGGCACGTCCTTCCACGACGTTTCGAAACGGATGTCGTCGCTGGAGGAGGTGCGTGTCTCCTTGAAGCGAAAGCCGTATCTCAGGATGAGTGTTTCTTCCGCTTCCCGCAGAATCTCTGCGCGCGAAGCGGAGACGAGCGACTTCCGGTACCTGCTTTCACGTTCGGCCTTTCGCGCCGCCGACGACCCGCCGCATCCCGCCGTCAGGCAAAGAGCCGACACGAGCACGACGCACATTATCAGTCTGGCCATGGTGATGTTCCTCAATAGATGTGGGGAGAAAGGCTAAAGGGGACCCCGTCTTTTCCGCGGGAGGGACCGGACCGAGGGCCGCCGTTCCAATAAACAGCTATTACGTAGAGAGGTCAACACGACCACGCGTGTTGACCTCTCTACGTTTCAATGATGCGATGATGACGAGGTTATCCGTCTTTCGCGCTGATACGCCGGGGCGCTATTGCGGACGGGCATCCATCGTAAAGCGGCTTTCTCCGCCGGTGGGCGCACGCTTCCAGGAGAAACCGCGGTCGTCCGCCGAGGCGTCGCCGCCGCCGCCGAAGGTATACGTCTGCAACGCGAGCGTTTCCAGCTCCTTGCCCGGAATCGGGAAGTGGTATGGCGTATTGTCGACGAGGTCGCCCCAGCCGCGGTCGTCAAAGAAGGCCAGGCCGGCGGCCGTGAGGAACGTCTCGATGCGTTTCTCGTGCTTGAGCTTGGCCCAGAGGCTGGCGCCGTCGCGGTGGTTTTGCGGGTCGTCCGGCGAGCCGACGGCGTCGGTGGCCAGCGCGGGGTTGAGCTCGCCGCGAGGACCGCGCGTGTTGTTGATCAGGTCGGCAACCATCTGCGTGGAACCGCCCGTGCGGAGCAGCGCTTCGGCCTTGAGCAAATCCATCTCCGCCTTCAGCATGACCGGCATCGGGCCGTTCGAGCCGTTATCCCGGTAGTACTTGTACCGGAAGGGGTTGTGCGAAGAGTAATGGTACGTGCCGCGCGCGGGCGGGAACGGGCCGTTGTCGCCCTGATACTGGAAGTCCTTGCCGTCGACGGTCGGATCGTCGGCGCTGCCCACGATGCGGCGATCGCTGGTGTGCACGTCGAAGACGAGGCGGTCCTGCAGCGGCGTGTCGAGCCACTCCTGGAAGCAGTTGATCTTGCCGTCGTTGGGGTCGCAGACGGATTCGTCCGCCGGCCCGATGGTGCGATAGTCGGCGCGGGACCAGGTGCGGCCCTCGGAGCCGGCCCACTTCAGGCAGTCCCATTCCTGATCGCCGTTGTCGTCGCCGATGGGGGCGAAGTCTTCGACGATGCCGGCATCGATGCGGCGGATCACTTCGTTCCAGTCCACGGCGGCGCGTTCCTCAGGGGTGCGCGCCACCTGTGCCATGAAGCGAGCCACGTACGAGTTCGCGAGCCGGATCAGGCGCTGGTTGTCGACGTCGAGACCAAAGATCCAGTCGTCGGAGGCGGCGATGGTGAAGCTGTTGGCCTGCGCGATGGCGATGGCTTCGTCGAGGAAGCCGATGGCGCGCTGCATCACCTCATTATACGGTTGCGTCGGCAGTTCCACCTGCCCGAGGGCCACCGCTTCGAGATCAACGGTTTCGTCCACGACGAACGCCTTGTCGAAGAACAGCGCCAGGTGTCCGTGCATCAGCCCCATATTGAACCTGGCGAAGGCCCGAAGGCGGTTCACGTCGATGCCCGCGTCGATGAAGGCCTGCTCGTTCTCCTCCACGGCGCGCAGGCCGTCGATGGCGTTCGAGATGCCGGTGTAGTTGTCGAACCACGGCCCCTCGGTGGAGGCGCGGCGGCTGTAGGAGGAACTGTTGTCCCACGCGATGCGCGGTTCCGAGGACATGTCGCGCATGCCCCAGTTGGCCCATGAGCACGAGTGCTGGTCGGCCATCGTCGAGAGCATCGGCGAACCGTTGCATCCCTGGGTAGCGTTCCAGTACTGACTAAAGAGGTTGGAGACCAGCGCCTCGACGTCGTTCGGCTCGGCGAGCGCGCGCGTGCGGTCCGGGTTGTTCGGGTTCTCGACCGAGAGGTCCTGACAACCCGCCCACACAAACGCCAGGAGCAGTGCCAGAAGGCTAAATCGTGATAGTTTCATAGCTGTTTCCGCAAAAGAAAATTTAAGAGCTAAGGGCTTTCGGACAACCGGATCGGAGCCCTCGGCCGAGGGCCGAAGGCTCCGCACCGGATGCCTCACTTAGAACTGGATCTCCAGCTTCCCGGTCAGGGACCGGAAGAGGGGATAGCCGAAGTTGTCGACCCGGTAGAGAGAAGCGTCTCCGCCCACGCCGGCGCTGCCGGCGGTCGTCCCCACTTCGGGATCGAAGCCCGAGTAGTCCGAGATGGTCAGCAGGTTGCGCCCGATGAGGCTGATGGAGACCTGGTTGAGCGCGTTGCCGAAGTAACGCTGCAGCACCTGCCGGCTGAACGTGTAGCCCAACGAGACCTCGCGCAACTTCAGATAGGTGCCGTCTTCGATGAAGTGATCGTTGATGGCCGTTGCGTCGTAAAGGACCTCGTAGTAGTTGATGGGCTTTTTCAGTTCATCCGGCTTCCCGCTCTGGTCCTGGTCGGCCGAACGACCGTCGCGGTAGCTCCACTGCTTGGTGAAGTTGTACACGTCGCCGCCGATCTGAGCGTTCCACAGCATGTAAGCCGTCAGGCCCTTGTAGCGGAAGGTCGTATTGAAACCAACGTTGAAGTCCGGCAGCACGTCGCCGATCTGCACGAACTGGGTCGGGTTGCCGTTCTCGTCGAGCGTCTCGAACTTGACCGGCAGGCCGAACGGGCTGTCGCCCTCTCCGTCCCCGTCGGTATCGACCAGCGCGCCCCAGCATCCCTGGATCGGGTTGCCGTTCTCGTCGGTGAGCCCGCAGTTGCCGGTGAAGCCGTCGCGGAACGTATTGCCCACACCGACGGGCACGAGGTAGCCGTCATCGTTGCGATCCCAGGCCGCCGGGTTGGCGCCCTCCGGAAGCTCGGACGGGTCAGAGAGCCAGTGGAAGCCGTACATCGCGCCGAGGATCTCGCCCGAGCGGAAGAAGAACGCCGTGCGCGGCCCCCCCCGGAAGGGGTTCGCGTCGAACTGGGTGATCTCCTGCCGCGTGCGGTCGAAGGTGAAGCCCATGTCCCAGCTCACGTCCCGCGAGCGGTAGAGGTTCGCATTGAGGCTCAGCTCAACCGTGTTCGAGGTGAGCGTGCCGGCGTTCTGCCACTGCGAACTGAACCCGAAGTAACCGGCCAGCGGCACCTGCAAGAGCTGATCCTTGACCTCGCTGTCGGCATAGACGGCTTCCAGGAAGAAACGGTCCAGGAAGCTCATTTCCAGGCCGAGTTCCACCTCGGTCGAGAGCTCCGGCTTGAGGAACTTGTTCCCCAGCGTGGCCTTGGAAAGCGATCCGTTGGAGAGCGAGAAAACCTCATACTGCGCCTCAAACTGCGGGCGTCCGCCGGCGGTGCCGACCGAACCCCGGAGCTTGAACTCATCGACGGCGCTCTTGAGCGGCCACCAGGACTCTTCCGAGACGCGATAGGCAAACGCGGCCCGGTAATACGTCTGCCAGCGTTCCTCGGCGCCGAAGAGCGAACTTCCGTCCCGGCGGATGAGGAAGTCGCCGATGTACTTGTCCTCGTAGTCGAAGCCCAGCGTGGCGTAGAGGCCGTCGGCGCGGATGGTCCGCTTCGTCGAAGAGAAGTCACGGGCGCCTTCAGGGAACTGCTTCACGTTCGAGAGATCCTTGATGCCCAGCGAGGTCAACCCCGTTCCGGTGAGGCTCTCGAAGTACTCGTCGTCGCTCTCGAGCTGATACTTGAGCTGCGAACGCGCCGTGAGCTTGCCGAACGATTTGTGGAACGAGGCCGTCACGTCGCCATTGAGCGCCTCGATGAAGGAGTTCCGCCGCTGGATCTGCCCGTCGTTGATGGCGCTGGGGTCGATGGTCTGGAAGCCCCGGTCCATGAACGTGGTGCCGTCGGCATCGAGGCGGTCATAGCTGAACGTGCCTTCGAGGTCGAGCCAGTCGGTCGGCTGATACTTGGCGCGGAAGTTCCCGAGCAGACGGGAGCGATCCTGCTTGATGTCGGTGTTCTCTACGAGGTAGAGCGGGTTTTCCTCGACGGCCAGGGGATCGGCTTTCACGAAAAGCTGTCCGTTCTCGTCGCGGCGGGCCAGGTTCACGATCGGACTGGTGAACATCAGGCCGAAGAACGGGTTGATCGCCCCCGAACGCTGAACGTCGTCGCTCTGCGACTGCGAGTACCGCCCCGAAGCGCTCAAGTGCAGCTTGTTGCTGATCCGGTGATCGAGGTTCAACAGAAAACTCTGCTGGTTGTACCCGTCGGTGCCTACGACGACACCGCCTTCCTTCAGGTTCGTAAACGAAACGTGGAAGTTCGTCGAGGCGCTGTTCTGGCTGATCGAGATGTAGTTGGAGTACGTGCTTCCCGGATCGAAGAACTCGTCGAACGCATTGTACGTCGGTCCCGAGAGTGAATATTTTTTATCGTAGAAAGAAACGCCGCCCAGAATCTTGTCCTCGAGCACGCCGGGGCCGAAGCCGTTCGGGAGGCACGTATCGCAGGAGTTGACCTGACCGTCGGCGTTGAGGAAACGCCCCTGGCTGTCGATCTTGAAGCTGTGCGCCGAGTTCGGCCGGAGCGATTTCGGCAGATCGCTGATGCCGAACTCGTTCCGGATGGTGACGCGCGTCTGGTTCAGCGGAACGTTGGACCCGCGCTTGGTCGTGATGTTGATCACGCCGTTCTGCGCGCGAGAACCGTAGAGCGATGACGCGGCGGCCCCTTTGACCACCTCCATGCTCTCGATGTCGAGCGCGCCGAGGTCGACCTGGTCGGCCCCGAGGATGACGCCGTCAACGATGAAGAGCGGCGCAGAGCTGCCCGTGATGCTGGTCGATCCGCGGAGGCGCACCGAGTAGCCCGAACCCGGCTGACCGCTGTTTTTCAGCACCGAGGCGCCGGCAATCTTGCCCTGCATGGAACCGACCGGGCTGCTCGCCGGCGCCAGTTCGATGGCCGAGGCGTCGAGCTTGCTCACGGTGAAGGCCAGCTTCTTTTGCGGCGTGGCCCCGGTTACCCCCGTCACGACGACCTCGTCGAGCTTGAGCAGGTCCGGCGCCAGGGTGAAGTCCTGGGTGTGTGCGCCGGGGGAGAGGGTGATCTGACGCGTTTGAGGGGTATAGCCGACAAAACGGGCACGGAGCGTAACCGTCTGGCCATTGACCATATCCGCAGGCACTTCGAAGCTGTAGTGCCCGTCGACGTCGGTGGCGGCCCCGATGACAAGTTCCTCGATCAGCACGTTCGCGCCGGGGAGAGCCTCGCCGTTGGGGTCGGTGACTGTGCCTGAGATGGTGGCGACCTGGGCCGATGCCCATCCCGGCACAAGCAAGGCTAGCACAAAGCTAGCCCGGAGGAGCTTTCGTAACATGGCGTCTTCCGATGAGTGGTTGGTTGATACTGCGAATGCTGTGGGGGAAGAAGAACCTTGTCGCCGAGGTCGAGTCGCGCACTCGTTTTTCGGGCGAAGGCCTCAATGCGGCAATGAACACAGGGCCGCGCAGCCCTGACCATTATAGCCGCATTTATAACTAAATCAAATCCTTACAGGGAAATGATTCGTTTCGCAGTTAAGCGTAATAATATAATGTTTTGGTGAAGTTAGGCAAACAAAAAGCGCATGGGTCGTTCATTTTCCCCCTTAATCACTTCGAGAACAAAGCGATATCTCCTTCCGTCATCCGGCGACCGACGCCGCAGATCGCCCGTCAGCCCTCCTCCGAAAGTGCGAACCGAAGGGTCCGTTCGACCCGCTGCCCGCTCACCTCATCGGTGACGCGCACACGCACGTCGAGGACGCCCTCGCCCTCCCAGAAACTCAGGTCAAGGAAAATGAACTCACGCGCCGTGCGCGCCCGGGTGGTGTAGGGCGCGCGCGCTACGGTCCGCGCGCCGTCCCCTTTCTTCAAGCGAAGGAAGCCCCCCTTTTCGCGATTGCGCATCATTTCGTATTCCACGGAGAAATGTGTCCGGTCGTCGGAGCCGAAGGTGAGGTGGTATACCTCGAAATACAGCGCCAGCGGATGCGTCGCCGTCAGGCGCGTGTACGGATACGGCGCAGCCTCTTCGACAGAGGCCGAGGCATCAACGGAGAGGGGCCGCAACGGCTTGAGATCGCTCATTTCCAGACGACGCTCGTCGGCGACGAGCGCGTGGAGCGAGTCGGCGCGAAAGACGTTCGTGCGGAGGCGCGGCCCCGGGCGGCTCCTCCCGCCCGCCCCCGGCGCGGCGGCATAGAGGTCCCACTGCACGGCGAGATGATACAGCCCCGTATCCCCCCGCGCGACGAACGTCTGCGCCGGAAGGACCTGCGCTCCCTCCGCCGCCACGGACCGGAGCATGAACCGTTGCTCCCGCGCCGACCGCCGCTCGTACGCGCCGCCCAGACGCGCCAGCGTGCCGACGAGCAGAAAGTCGTACGGCGCCCGGAGCCCCTCCGCTTCGAGCCGCTTGCGTATCGCCTTCGAAGGCGTCAGGCTCTCCGGCGCCGCGCCCCAGTAGACCTCCGTGCGCGTCGTCCCGTCGGCATCGAGGAAACGCGCCGTGCGCACGAACAGCGGAAACGGTTCGGCCTCGCCCATGACGTCGACGAACATGCGGGGGACGTACCGGGCGCGCGCCCGCGCCGCCCTCCGATCTTCGACGACGGCCTGCGAGAGCGCGCTCCGGGCAAACTCGTTCGGGGGGACCGGCAAGCGCAGCCGGGCCTCGGCATTCTGCCGCGCGCGCGCCCCCAGAAGCGCCTTCGCGGATGCCGCCGAGCCGTCGTTCACGGCTTGCCCCTGGGGGTTGCCCGCCACCCGCCGGCGTATCTCCGCCTCCAACCCCGCCCTCGCGAAGGCGTCGAGCCGGTCGACGTAGCCGGCCACGTCGGCATACCGCGCGGCGTAGCCGGGATGATGGAGCGAGAGGTTGCGATAGATCTCCTCCATCACCCGCACCACCGACGCGCCTTTCTTTCGCCCGCGCACGCTCGGCGCGACCGCGTTGCGCAGGGTCGGCGGCACCAGGTCTCCGACCTCGCCCAGCCGGAAGACGCCCCCTTTTTTGACGAAAAGAAACTGCGCCGCCCGGTCGACGTGATCGTACACCCAGAATTCGTTCTCCGGGAAATCGGTGGACTGGAGCGTGAGGTTGGCCCGCAGCACCTTCTCCCGGAAAGCGTTCGTATTGAAGTCGATGGTGGCGACGTGGGCGGGCGGGCCAAGGCGGAGGTAGACGCGGCCCCGGTCGTCGAAGCCCTCGGCGGTATGATAGCGGCCGAGAGCGTGCGCGAGGCGTTCGAGGTGGGCGAGGAGGGCTTCGTTGGCCTCGGTGGCGGGGGCGGCGTCGCGGCTGCGCCACCACGCGAGAAGCCGCGCGCCGGCGCCGGGCGCGAGGCG
>NZ_JBWOPL010000104.1:0-3484 GCF_056451265.1 Rhodocaloribacter sp.
CGGGCCGTCAGATCGGGAAGTAGATGGTGAAGGCCGAACCCGACCCCGGTTCGCTCTCGACCTCGATGTATCCGCCGTGGTCCTCGATGATCTTCTTCACCAGTGCCAGTCCTAGGCCGGTGCTTCCGTTCGTCGAGAAGCCCGCTTCGAAGATCTGCCCCCGGGCGGTTTCCGAGATGCCCGTGCCGGTATCCATCACTTCGAGCACGACGTAATCGCCCGGGGCATCCTTGCCGGGCAACCGCAAGGCGTGTGCCGAATAGGTGGCGAGCGTGATCAGGCCGCCGTCGGGCATGGCGTTGAGGGCATTGGTCAACAGGTTGTCGAGCACGGAGGCGATCTGCTCGGCATCGATGCGGACGGGCGGCAGGCTCGGCCCCGGCTTCAGATCCATGCTGATGTCGGCGGGCAGGCGGGACCCCAGACGCTTCGCCTGGTCATTGAGGAAATCGTTGAGCGTCGTCTCCCGGCGGTCGGGTTCGTCGAGGTCGACGAACTTCATGAAATTGCGCGTCATCTGCCGGAGGTGTTCGATGCGGTCGGTGATGCGCTGCACGTAGCCGTCGTAGACGACCGCTTCGGCGGGGCTTCGGCGCTGGTATTCGAGCTGAAGGCGCTGGAGCGTGAGCAGGATCGAGGTGAGCGGGTTCTTCAGGTCGTGGGCGATGCGCTGGGCCATGAGGCCCCAGGCGCGGTAGTCTTCGGCGTCGTACGAGGCGTGTTTGCTGAGCGTGAGCAGCCAGTGCGGATGCGTTTCGCCCTGGAGCACGATCGGGTCGGCGGTGACGAAGAGCGGGCCCTGCGCCGCCTCGAGACGGCGGGAGAGGTGCGTGGGGGGGCTGCTGCGGAGTTCCTCGAAGAAGGCTTTCAGTGCTTCCGGCGGACCGTCCTCGAGCCAGGGACGGGCGGCGGCGTTGGCCCGGAGGATGCGCCCCTTCGGGTTGAGCAGGAGCCACCCTTCCCGGGCGGCGGCTTCATGGGCGGTGCAGACACGCTCGACGAGGCGGGTGTGTCTCGCCTGACGGCGGACGGCCACCACCGCGCCGACCGCCAGCGCGAAGCCCAGCACCCACAGCGCCGGGGCGCCGTACCGGTAGAACCACCAGAGCCGGTTCGGAACCAGTTCGTATGCCGTCGAATGGGTGTCCTTCGTCACCAGCAGGTAGGACGGTCGGCCCACTCCCGCCCGGAAGGTATCATAAGCGGTGTTGTTCCTGAAATCGTCGGGGACCGCTGCGATGGGGGAGAGGTCCGTGTGCAAGACGAGCGCCCCTCTTTTGGAAGCGTCAAGCAGGACCAACTCCTGCCATCCGTCGTCGTCGAGGTCGGGTAAAATATTGATGTTGGTGATCGATCTCTCAAACGAGTGTACGGTATGGCGCCATCCGTCGGGGTCCAGCACGTGAAGTGAGTTCGGCTTCTTGAAGAATAAGAGTTCCAGGTCACCGTCGTGGTCGAGGTCCACCGGCCAGGGACGCACGAGCGGCTCGTTAAGGGTTTTGAGCCCGACGCTGCGCCACGGGTCGGGGAGGATTTCCCGGATCACGATCTGGTGTTCGGCAGAGGGCGCTGCGGTCGTAACGGTCCAGAGGGATTTTCGCCCGTCGTTATTGAAGTCCTCGTAATAGCTGTAGACCTGGGCGCCGGTGGTGTTCCAGCTCGTATCCACCCGCACGCGGTCGCCGAGTTCGAAGATGATCGAATAGGACTGGTCGTCCGAGAAGCCGCCCGCCACGGCGCCGTTGTTCGGCGCGTAGCCATCGGTGACGAGTTCGATGCGCCCGTCGCGGTCGACGTCGTCCAGAGCGCGCATTTCCGTGATGGCCCCGACGATTTTCTCGCCGGTCTTCTCGCCCTCCGGCCACGACAAAACCATCACCCCGCGCGGGAGGCGGGCATACAGGGTCTGGAGGACGATGACCATTTCCGGCTTACCGTCCCCGTTCACGTCGGTCAGTCGCAGCGCTTGCACCCGGGGGTCCCAGGGATAGACGGAGCCGTCCTCCGCATCGATGCGGGGCGCGCCGGTCGTGAGGAAGACGCTCATTTTTTTCTTCCCGTCGTGGTCGAAGACGGTGATGAAGAGCGAGTCGTTGCGCACGTATGGGAGGAGGATCTCCAGCGCCTTGCCGGGAAGCACGTCGCAAAACAGGGGGCTTCCCGCCGGTCTCCCTGCGACATGGATTTCGTCGACGACCTGCCCCGAATGGCGTTTCAGGACGTAGGAGAGGGGTCTGGGAGGGTTGGAAGACGAAGAGAAGGGTTTGCCTTCCAGGTACTCGTCCTGACCGTCGCCGTCGAGGTCGCCCGGGAAGATCGGGTAGGGATACTCGTGGGCCACGGCGCGGAAGGGGAGGCCGCGCGGGTCGTACGGGTCATCGAGGCATCCGGTGAGCGCGAAGCTCGCGGCGAGAAGCAGGGGAAGAAGCAGTCGGGGAGAAGACATGAGGCCGAGTTATCAAAAATTATCGTCATTTCGAATGTGCATATCCCTCTCGAAACTCAAAATATATTCCATAAAGATGAAAGACACCGTCTGCCCCCGAAAATATCTCACATCCGGCCCCTTTCATGGAGAGCAATCCATGCAAAAACCCCGGGCAGATTCTTTCTGAGAAGAGAAGAGATGAAGATTGCAGCGGTAATCGAGGGGTATACGGCTCTCGATAAATCTAACGGGCCGTGTGAGCCCTTCCCCCTTTCGAGGGGAAGGGGGGCGTAGAGAGGTAGGCCCTTTCACCATGGTTGTTTGGTATTTGATGCAGCGCGTTCAGAGCGCGGGTCAACCCCCCTCCGTCGCTTCGCGCCACCTCCCCCCGGGAGGGGGAGGGTTTTTAGAGTCGGCACGGGCCGTGTGAGCCCTTCCCCCTTTCGGGGGGAAGTACCCCGCAGGGGGGATGGGGGGCGAGAAAGGACGAGCGGTCGCTGCGTGCATACCGCTTCTCCCGGCGCGTTCAGAGCGCGGGTCAACCCCCCTCCGTCGCTTCGCGCCACCTCCCCCCGGGAGCGGGAGGGTTTTTAGAGCCGGCACGGGCCGTGTGAGCCCTTCCCCCTTTCGAGAGGAAGGGGGGCGTAGAGAGGTAGGCCCGTTCACCATGGTCGTTTGGTGTTTGAGGCAGCGCGTTCAGAGCGCGGGTCACCCCCCCCTCCGTCGCTTCGCGCCACCTCCCCCCGGGAGGGGGAGGGTTTTTTGAGCGGGCACGGGCCGTGTGAGCCCTTCCCCCTTTCGAGGGGAAGCACCCCGCAGGGGGGGATGAGGGGCGAGAAAGAACGAGCGGTCGCTGCGTGCATACCGCTTCTCCCAGCGCAACCGGTGCGAAATACGCCGTTTGTCATATCGCTCAGAATCAGAGCCGGCGGGCCGTCAGATCGGGAAGTAGATGGTGAAGGCCGAACCCGACCCCGGTTCGCTCTCGACCTCGATGTATCCGCCGTGGTCCTCGATGATCTTCTTCACCAGTGCCAGTCCTAGGCCGGTGCTTCC
>NZ_JBWOPL010000105.1:0-36802 GCF_056451265.1 Rhodocaloribacter sp.
ACGGGCGTAAAATCGCTCATGGGTCATGCGGGTTAAAGGTGAATAAAGGGAGGTCAGATTACAGGGTCTTTGAGGATCGGCAGTTCCATTTGCAGGCCGCGCACGTCGTCGTAGAGGCCCTGCCAGAGCCAAACGCCCGGCGCCCATTCCACACACAGTCGCTGCGCGAGCGCCTTTTCGTGCACCCGCGCCCGGAGGCTGACCAGATAAGGCTGAAGCGCGCGGTAGTCGCCGTGAAAGGCTCGGCCCTGACGCCGGATGCGTTCGAGCACGGCCTCGCGCACGCCCGCCCGCCCCGGCGGATCGTACGGAACGACTATGGGAACCGCATCGTCCTCGATGAGCCGGTAGGCTTGCGCCACGCCTTCGAAGCGTAGACCTGCCCACTTTTCGAGAATGTTTTCTTCATCGAGCGCTTCGCGCATCGCGTCGTAGAGCATTCGGAAATACTTCAGAGGAAGGGCAGGGTCGTCGAGGTCGGGCGGGGGATCGGCGGCGAGGAGGGTGCGCGTGACGCCGGTCCCGGTCTGATAGGCCCCCGGCGGAAGCCCCCCCTTCTCGGGCGTGAAGATCACCACGCGACCGGCGTCGAGCCTGCCCTCGCGGTTGCATCGACCGGCGGCCTGAATGATGCGATCGAGAGGGCCAAGGGCGCGAAGCACGAGGGGGAAGTCGAGGTCCACGCCGGCTTCGACGACCTGGGTGGAGACGAGACGCACGGGCCGCCGCTCGGCCAGACGCCGCCGCACCTCGGCGAGCACCACGCGCCGGTGTGCGCCGCAGAGAAGCGTCGAGAGGTGGAGCGCGTCGCGCCCCGCCACGGCGTCCATGAGCGCCATTGCGTCCCGGATGGTGTTCAGCACCGCCATGGCCCGATCTTCCTCGAAGAGCGTCTCCGCCACCCGCGCCCAGGGCCACGGCTCGCGCACGTCGATCTCATAGCGCACCCGTCGCAGGCGCTCGAAAGCCCATGCGGGATCGGGCAGGATCTCGCGGACGTGCGAGAGGCCCGGAAAGTCGATACGCGCCTGAAGGGCAGGCTGCGTGGCCGTACTCAGCACGAGGGTCACGCCATAGACCTCCACCAGATGCTCCAGCGCTTCGAGGGTCGGGCGCAACAGCCGCGGCGGAAGGGTCTGCACCTCGTCGAGGATGATCACACTTCCGACAATATTGTGGAGCTTTCGGCACCGGGAATTGCGGTTGGCGAAGAGACTCTCCAGAAGCTGCACGGTTGTCGTCACGATGATGGGAGCTTCCCAGTTCTCCGCCGCCAGGCGCGTCCATCGCTCCGCCGCCGTCTCCCTTCCCGGCTGCTCTTTCCCATTCACGGCGCTGTGATGTTCGAGCACGACCTCCGCTCCGAAGATGTCTCGATACACGTCGGCATTTTGCTCGATGATGCTCGTGTACGGCAGCGCCACGATGATGCGGCGCTTCTCATGCGTGCGTGCATGCCGGAGCGCAAAGGCCATCCCCGAACGGGTCTTTCCCGCCCCCGTGGGGGCCGTGAGCGCGAAGATGCCGGGCGCGTCGTCGGCGCGCGCCAGGCACGCCTCGTACACCGCCCGCCGCACTTCGTTGACCGGGCCCGTTTTCCCGGCCATCAAGGCTCGTTGTTTAGCCTCGAATCGCGACCAGAGTGCCCCCAGACCTGTTCGCACGCCCCGGACCGAAGCCTTCTCCGGCTGAAAATGCCGTTCGGTGTCGAGGCAGTCGGCATCGACGAGGGCGCTGTGCATCATCCTCAGCCAGAACGCCAGACGCCGGGCCTTTGCCTTCGGGTCATCGGATTGCACGAATGGCGGAACTTCCCCGCGCGCGATCTCGGGCGGAAGGCCGTTCAGCAACTCCTCCGCCAGCTTCCGGGCCTCCCGTACACGCGGTTCGCCCTCTTTCCGTTCGATGCGCTCTCGCAGTTTTTCCCGGTCCGAGAGGCCGCCGTGATGTCCCGCCACGTTGAAGGCAAGCGGAGGGTCCACCCGGTTGGCCTCGAGCATCCCCGCGCTCGAATGATCCGGCCCGCGGGCCGCGTCCGTTTCACCGCGCAGATAGGCCTGCACGTCGGGGGCGCACTTGCCCGCATCATGCCACCAGCCCAGCCACGCCCCGAACCGCTCGCATCCGTACGCTCCGGCAAACCGGGCCGCGAGTTCGGCGACGTTCTTCAAATGATCGTACAGCGACTGCGGCGCGCCGTCTTCCCCGGCAGAATGCGCAATCAGGGTTTCGAGGGTGGGTTTCTTCATGCGTTATGGTTGTTTTCGTCCGTGTCCCATCGCGCCGGATTCTCGGCGACGTACCGGCGGAGGGCGCGCCACGCGCGTTCGTTCCGCACGATGTGATCATGGTAATTGCGTTGCCACACCGGCGCGCCGGGCGTGCCGCGCATCCGGTTGATGCGTTTCGTGGCCGCCGATTTGAACCCGGCGATGAACGAGCCCAACGATTTCGGCGGCAGACCCGGATGTAGGGGCGACCGGCCGGTCGCCCCTACCCCATCGGTCGCCCCGACCCATACGTCCATGCGATATCCATGCGGGTTGGTGTAATCGACGTCTGGATCGGCGTCCGGCGGCACAATCCCAACGAGGCCGTGAACGTGATTGGGCATGACAACCCACACGTCCAACCGAACCTCGGTGCGGATCTCGGCAGACCGGATCCATTCTTCCGCCGCAATCCGACCGGCCGCATTGAGACGCATCTCCCCGTCGATCACCCGGCCGAACAGGCAAGCCCGATCGTGGGTGCAAAGGGTGACGAAATAGACGCCCGCCCGCGCATAATCGTATCCCTGCAACCGCATGCTCCGGCGGTGACGGCGTTTGGGATGAAGGTTCATTTTTCCTTTCGTTTGTTGGGACAACCGTAGTAGGGACGACCGGCCGGACGCCCCACCCTACCGGTCGCCTGACCCTCGGCTGGTCGTTCCTACCGACCGTCCTGTTTTTCGACGGCCCCGACATCCTTGTATATCGCCGCCATTCGCCGGGCTTCGCGGGCGACGCGGTGGCGCAGCACGGGCGGACCAATGACCTCCGCCTCGCCGCCGTACGAAAGCACCCACCGCGCCACGTCGGCCAGCCCCTCGACCTCCATATGCAGGTCGAGCGAGCCGTCCGCGCGGGTGAACATCATCTGGCTCGGGTGCCACTGTTCTTCCCGGATCCACCGCGCCTGATAGGGAGAGAAGCGGATGCATACGGGCACAGCCCGCTCGCCCCGGTGCATGCCGAACGCCGGCCCGAGGTATGCGTCGAGGTCGAAGCTTTCGTCCCGAGCGAACACCTCGTCACGCACCTCGAGTGCCCGTATCCGGTCAAGGCGGAAGTCGCGCATGGCCCGGCGGAGACGACAATATGCGATCAGATAGCCGTGTCCCTGATAGAAGAGGAGGTGATACGGCTCCACCTCGCGCGCTCGTTCTTCGGCGCTGCTGTTCGAGAAATAGCGCATCCAGACCACGCGCTGTTCTTCGACGGCCTGCGAGAGTGTTTCGAGAAAAGGCAACGGCGTCCGCGGCTGTGGTCCCGCTTCGAAGCGGATCATTCGAGAGAGCGTCTCCGGCTCCACACGAACCGTCGGTGGAAGCACCTCGGCCAGACGCAGCGCCGCCGCTTCGAGCAGACGCGCATGAGGCGCGTCGCCGAGCGCCTCCAGCGCCTGCGAGGCCACCAGAAAGGCGGCCCACTCCGTGCGACGCAACGTCACCAGCGGGAGGTTGCCGTAGGGCTCGGTCAACACGTATGTGCCCCGACGTCGGTCAAACGTCAGCGGCACGCCGATCTGTCGCAGGTACTCGATGTCGCTGGCGATGGTGCGCGGGCTGACCTGTAGCTCCTCGGAGGCCAGCTTCTGCGTCAGCTTTCGGCCCGAACGCAACCATTCGACGAGACGTTGCAAACGCCATAGCTGCGGGCCGTTGGGCGGATGCCCATGTGGTTTCGAAGCTTCCATATAGGTCCCCTCACTCGGTACAACGGACACGGACTATATACTTCAAACACTTTGCAATCCGACTTCATAACCTCCCCTTTGAAATATTTTTTCTTCGAGATGAGAAGCCCTTTCCCCGGATCCCTCCCGACGTGAAAAAAATCCTCCGGTCGCGCCGAAATCATCCGTTGCTCCCCGAGCCTGCCCGCATGTTTTCCCCCTCGAAAATCGTGCTCCGCTCTCCCTTCTTCCCCTGAATGCGCCCCGCGCTTCCGTCCCAACTTTCAAGCGTTTAGCCTTTCAGTAACCAGCCCACGTCGGACGATGTACGAAATCCATCTCAGCAACCAGCAACTCGTGCTCCCCATCTCGAATCCCTGGGTCGCCCTGAGCGCCGTGCTTTGTCGCCTCCGCCTGGATAAACGCACCGACATGCCCTCGCGGCGGAGCCTGCTCGACCAGCTCACCCGGAAAGGCTCGGTCTCGCTGACCAACGACGCCGAGACCATCGAAATCGTCCGATGCGACTGATCCTCCTTCACCACAGCCGAGCCGCGCCATGAACGAGCCCCCGGACCCCGAAAATGATCCGCCGGAGAAGCGCTTCGTCACCGCGCTCGTCTTTGTCTGCGAAACCCGGCTCGGCAAGCATTACCTGTTCCTGAACTGACACCGCAACCGCTCTCCCGACTTCCCGGGCGTCGTCTCTCTCTTCGAGGGGCGACGCCTTTTCTTTTCTCCGAAGGGCGCGGGGTAAGTCAATCGACCATGAAGCGCGGCAGCGCGAGCGCCAGCCCAAAGACGAGGATCGCCAGTGCGAAGAACACTCCGCCCACGATTGCGTCGTGCTCGAGCCCGCCCAGCCTGCCGAGCATATAGGCCCAGTCGTGCGTGACCCCGTCGCCGCCGAGCAGCGGAAGCCGCCGAGCGCGGGCATCGGCGGCGTACACACTGACGTTGATCAGATTTTGTCCGAGCCAGAACAGCATGACCTGGGCGCCGAACCGATATGCGTTCCGGAGAAAATGCCCCACGAGTGTGAGCGGAAGGAGGATCTGCAGGAGCGTGCCCCCGGCCATCCGGAGGAAGGGGCCGAAGGGGGCAAAGAACACGTGCCCCGCTTCGTGGACGACCAGATCGGCGGCGTCCAGAAAGGTGTAAGCGCCGCGCGTGCACGCGAAATACACGCAGAGCGGAACGAGCACCGCCGAGCCAATCCACGGCTTGAGGACGGCGGCGCATCGGCTCCGGAACGAAGATGAGGCGACGTCAGCTTCCACGGGGCGTGTGTCTGGAGGAGCAGGCTGCTCTTTCGGGAATCGGCGCGAAGGGGGACGGCTCAACTCCATGCACGCCCCTTCGAGCCGAAATACGTAGTTTCTTCGCACAGCTCCGGACCCGTTTGACGTAAATTCATGCGCGAACACCCGCTTTCGGCGCCGGACGGGAAACCGTTCCTCCGGACGCGGCGTGTCATCCTTTCGATGCTGAACTTCCGAGCACCTTCATGCGCCGACGCACGACAGCCCCGCAGACGACGATGCCCCGGTGACCTTCGCGCGGATGCAGCCTCCACGCTCCGTCGAAGCACGATGGGGCTTTTTTTATTTCCCGCCCCGCTCGCATCGAACCGGCCCGCGGCGCAGACGATACGCATTGACCCCTGACTTCAGGCTCCATGGCAGACACCATTAAACTCACCTTCCCCGACGGCTCCGTGAAGGAGTTCCCCCGCGGCGTCACCGGGCGCGAGGTGGCCCAGAGCATCTCGCCCGGACTGGCGCGGCAGGCGCTGGCCGTCGGCGTCAACGGCGAGGTGCGCGACCTCAGCCGTCCCATCGAAGAGGACGCCGAGATCCGCATCTATACCTGGCGCGATCCCGAGGGCCGGGCCACGTACTGGCATTCGACCGCCCACCTCATGGCCGAGGCCCTCGAAGCCCTCTATCCGGGCGTCAAGTTCGGCATCGGCCCGCCCATCGAGCACGGCTTTTATTACGACGTCGACCTCGGCGATCGGAAGATCGGGCCGGAGGACCTCGAGAAGATCGAGGCCAAAATGAAAGCGCTCGCCAAACGGGACGTCCCGTACGAGCGGAAGCCGGTCTCGAAGGAAGAGGCGCTCGCGTATTTCTCCGAGAAAGGCGACGAGTACAAGCTCGAGCTCATCTCCGAACTCGAAGACGGGACCATCACGCTCTACCGGCAGGGCGCGTTCATCGACCTGTGCCGGGGGCCGCACGTGCCCTCAACGGGGGTGATCAAATACCCGAAGCTCCTCAACATTGCCGGGGCGTACTGGCGCGGCGACGAAAAGCGCCCGCAACTGACGCGCATCTACGGCATCAGCTTTCCCAAAAAGAAAGAGCTCGACGAATACCTCGAACGGCTCGAAATGGCCCGCCAACGCGATCACCGCAAACTGGGCCGCGAGCTCGAACTGTTCACCTTCAGCCGGAAAGTGGGCGCGGGGCTCCCGCTGTGGCTGCCCAGAGGCGCCACGCTCCGCGAGACGCTCATCAACTTCCTCAAGCAAGAGCAGCTCCGGCGCGGCTATCAGCCCGTGGTCACCCCCCACATCGGACGGCTCGAACTCTACAAGACGAGCGGGCATTATCCCTATTACAAGGACAGCCAGTTCCCGCCCATGATGGACGACGAGGAGGAAGGCTACCTCCTCAAGCCGATGAACTGCCCGCATCACACCCAGATCTACGACGCCCGCCCGCGTTCGTACCGCGAACTTCCGGTGCGCCTGGCCGAGTTCGGCACGGTCTACCGGTACGAGCAGTCCGGCGAGCTCTCCGGGCTGACGCGCGTGCGCAGCTTCACCGTCGACGACGCGCACATCTTCTGCCTCCCCGGGCAGGTCAAGGACGAATTCAAGGACGTGATCGACCTGACGCTCTTCGTCTTCGGCGCGCTTGGCTTCTCCGACTTCAAGGCGCAGATCTCCCTGCGTGATCCGGAGAACAAGGAAAAGTACGTGGGCGACGATGCGCAGTGGGACGCCGCCGAGAACGCCATCCGCGAAGCCGCCGCCGAGATGGGCCTCGACGCCGTCGAAGAGAAGGGCGAGGCGGCCTTCTACGGGCCGAAGCTCGACTTCATGGTCAAGGACGCGCTGGGCCGCGAATGGCAGCTCGGCACCGTCCAGCTCGACTACAACCTGCCCGAGCGCTTCGACCTGTCGTACGTGGGCGAAGACAACCGGAAACACCGCCCCGTCATGATTCACCGCGCCCCCTTCGGCTCGCTCGAACGGTTCATCGGCGTGCTCATCGAACACACGGGCGGCAACTTCCCGACGTGGCTCGCGCCGGTGCAGGTGGCCGTCTTGCCGGTCGGGCAGGACTTCGAGGCATACGCCCGCCGGGTGACGGAGCAGCTCAAGGAAGCGGGCATCCGCGCCGAGGCGGACCTGCGCAACGAGAAGGTCGGATACAAGATCCGCAGCGCCGAGGTGATGAAGGTCCCGTACATGCTCATCGTGGGCGCGCGCGAAGAGGCCGCCGGCGCCGTCGCCGTGCGGCGACACGGGCAGGGCGACCAGGGCACGGAGCCGCTCGAAACCTTCCTCAGCCGCATCCGTGAAGAGGTCGACGAAGCGATGCGTCCCCGCGTTTTCGCCTCGTAACCCTCTCCCGAGTCGCGGAGCCTTTTTCAAAAAACCCGCTCCCGCCGCGCCAGGAATAGGCAAAGTCTTTTTTTTACATTAACTTTTTCGTCCATACGCGCCGTTCCGGCACGCATCGAACGTTCTCAACAACAAAAACGGTAGAAGAGCCATCGCTACGAAAAGGGTACGTATCAACGAACAGATCCGGGCGCCGCAGGTGCGCGTGGTCGATCCGAAAGGCAAGCACGGCATTTACGATCGGGATGAAGCCCTTCGGATGGCGCGCGAGCAGGACCTCGACCTCGTCGAGATCGCTCCGGGCGCTACCCCGCCGGTCTGCAAGATCATGGACTACGGGAAGTTCCGGTATGAACAGCAGAAGAAGGAGAAAGAGCAGCGGAAGAAGTCTCACACGGTTGAGATGAAGGAGATCCGCTTTGGACCGCACACCGACAAACACGATTTCGACTTCAAAACGAAGCACGCGCGCACGTTCCTCGAACAGGGGCACAAGGTCCGCGCCTACGTGCAGTTCCGGGGCCGGAACATCATCTACAAGGATCACGGCATGGACATCCTCCGCCGCTTCATCGAAGAGCTGTCCGACCTGGCCAAGATCGACCAGGCCCCGCGCATGGAAGGACGCCGGATGACCACCATCCTCGCGCCGCTCAAGAAAAAAGTCTGACGGCACGAGCGACTTCCCGGGCGGGCGCGACTTCACCGGAAATTCCCGCCTTCGTCCCCGAAGGAGTCGTCCTTTATCTTGCGTGCCGACGCCGATAATGCTAATTTGGCAGGCTCAATGCTGCCTGTCGGAGAGGGGATCCAGCGATGGAACACCTCTCTTTTTTCATGGTATGAGCACGACTTCGCCCGCTGCCGGGTGTGAATGTATTGGACCAGAGGTGTCGATATGCCCAAGATGAAAAGCAACAGCGGCGCAAAGAAGCGGTTTAAGCTGACCGGCTCGGGCCGCCTTCGTCGCAAAAAGGCTTACCACAGCCACATCCTGACCAAGAAATCTCCCAAGCGGAAACGTCATCTGCGGGAGAGCACCCTCGTCGACGTGAAGGACGAGAAGCGCATGAAGCGCTTGCTCGGAATCTGACCGGCGGCGCACGTTTCCGAGGGGATCGGAAACCGACGGGGTCACACGTATTTCTGAGAGCATAATCCAGCACAGGTAACCTAACCATGCCACGCGCAAAGAATAGAGTCGCCTCCCGCCGTCGTCGCAAGAAAGTCTTGCAGATGGCCAAGGGCTATTGGGGACGCCGGAGCAAGATCTACACGGTCGCCAAGCATGCCGTGGAGAAAGCGCTCCAGTATCAGTACCGGGATCGTCGCGCGCGCAAGCGCCAGTTCCGCCGCCTGTGGATCACGCGCATCAATGCGGCGGCGCGGCTCAACGGCACCACGTACTCGAAGCTGATGGGCGCACTCGGCAAGGCCGACATCGCGCTCAACCGCAAGGTGCTCGCGGATCTGGCCGTGCACGACCCGAAAGCCTTCGCCAAAGTCGTGGAACGCGTCCGCTCATGAGCCTGCTTCCCCGCACCCGATTTACCACCGGCACGTCCCTGCTTCGCATGTAGACAGCGGCGCCGGTCGGTCTGTGTTCGCGCGCCCGTCGCGCCAACGTCCCGCCCCTGTCCGCAGGCCCGGCGGGATTTTTTTTGTCCCGGCGGAGGCGTCCTCCCCTACCGTGGCCTCCCAAACGATACTGACCATGTCCGACCTTTTCGACGAACTCCGGCGCGCCATCGAAGCGGAGCCGCTCGACACCGAGGAAGCCATCGACCGCTTCCGCATCCGGTACCTGAGCCGGAAACAGGGGCGCATCACCGAGTTGCTCAAGCAGATCCCGACCGTCGCGCCGGAGGAACGCAAAGCCTTCGGCCAACGGGTGAACCGGCTCAAGAAGCTGGTCGAAGCGCGCATCGAGGCGGCCCGGGAACGCCTGCGCCGGAGCCGGACCGCGGCCCGCCCGGAGATCGACCTGACGTTGCCCGGGCGCCGACCCCTCCCCGGCTCCACGCACCCGCTGACCCAGACGCTCGAAGACATCAAGCGCGTCTTCACGAGCTACGGCTTTTCCATCGCCGAAGGCCCCGAGATCGAGGACGACTGGCACAACTTCACGGCCCTCAACTTCCCGCCCGACCACCCGGCGCGGGACATGCAGGACACGTTCTTCCTCGAACCGCCCGAACGCGAGCACGGGGGCATCCTCCTGCGCACGCACACTTCGCCGGTGCAGATCCGCATCATGGAGTCGGAGCCGCCGCCGTACCGCGTCATCGTGCCGGGGCGCGTGTACCGGAACGAGGCGATCTCGTACAAATCGTACTGCCTGTTCCATCAGGTCGAGGGGCTGTGCGTGGACGAGGGCATCACGCTCGGCGACCTCAAACAGATCCTTCACGCCTTCGCCCGCGCCATGTTCGGCGAGGACGTGAAGATGCGCTTCCGCCCGAGCTTTTTCCCCTTCACCGAGCCGAGCGCCGAGGTGGACATCTGGTGGCCCGACCCCGCCCTCCCGAGCGGCGGCAAGTGGCTCGAGATCCTCGGCTGCGGCATGGTCGATCCCAACGTCTTCGAAGCCGTCGGCGTCGACCCGGAGCGGTACACCGGGTACGCCTTCGGCATGGGCATCGAGCGCATCGCCATGCTCCGGTACGACATCGGCGACATCCGAACGTTTTACGAGAACGACGTCCGGTTTCTGGCGCAGTTCTGATCGACCAGGCTCAGCCTCCGGCGCGAGCGCGCCCCCTGGACGGACCTCTCTTTTACCCTGCCCCTTATTTCCATGAAAATCAGCTATTCCTGGCTTAAAGATTACGTCGATCATGACCTCTCCCCGGAGGCGCTGGCCGAGCGACTGACCATGAGCGGGTTGGAGGTCGAGAGCGTGGAGACGACCGGCGCGGCGCTCGAGGGCGTCGTCGTCGGAGAAGTGCTCGAAGTCCACCCCCATCCGAATGCGGACCGGCTGACCGTGTGCCGCGTGGACGTGGGCGCGGGCGAGCCGGTGCCGATCGTCTGCGGCGCGCCCAACGTGGCGGCGGGGCAGAAGGCGCCCGTGGCCACCGTCGGCGCGCGATTGCCGAACCCCGACAACCCCGAGAAGCCCTTCAAAATCAAGAAGGCGAAGATGCGCGGCGAGGTGTCGATGGGGATGATCTGCGCCGAGGACGAACTCGGTCTCTCGGACGATCACTCGGGCATCATGGTCCTCCCGGACGACGCCCCGGTCGGCGCGTCGTTCACCGAATACCTCGAACGGGCGGGACTGGGCGGACGCGACGCCGTGCTCGACGTCGCCATCACGCCGAACCGGCCCGACGCCGTCAGCCACATCGGCGTGGCGCGCGACGTGGCGGCGCTCACGCGGAAGCCGCTCCGCCGTCCCGAGGTGCGCGTGCCCGAACCCGGCGGCGAGGCGGCCCGGCACTTCTCCGTCGAGATCAAAGCGCCGGAAGGATGCGGGCGGTACGTGGGCATGCTCGTGCGCGGCGTCACGATCAAAGAGTCGCCCGCATGGCTCAAACGGCGGCTCGAAGCCGTCGGGCTCCGCCCCCGGAACAACGTGGTCGACATCACGAACTACGTCATGTACGAGTGCGGGCAGCCGCTCCACGCCTTCGACTTCGACCGGATCGCCGGGCCGAAGATCATCGTCCGGTTCACTCAGAAGGAGCAGCCCTTCGTCACGCTCGACGACAAAGAGCGGATGCTTCCGCCGCGCACGCTCATGATCGCCGACGCCGAGCGTGACGTGGCCATCGCGGGCGTGATGGGCGGGCAGAACTCGGAGGTGACCGAGGAGACGACGAACGTGCTCATCGAGAGCGCGTACTTCGACCCGTCTACGATCCGAAAGACGGCGAAGGCGCTTCAGCTTCAGACCGACGCCTCATACCGCTTCGAGCGGGGCGTGGACCCGGAGGGGCAGGCCTGGGCCGCCGCGCGCGCCGCCGAACTGATGGCCGAACTGGCCGGCGGCGAGATCGTGCCCGGCATGGTGGACGCGCATCCGCGCCCCGTCCCGCGTCGGACGGTCGCGCTTCGCCTGGCTCGCCTCCCGCGCATCCTCGGCGTCGACGTGCCGAAAGGCGAAGTGATCCGGCTCCTGACGGCCATCGGCTTCGAGGTCGAGGATCGGTCCGAGCCCTGGGCGCCGTCGAACCTCTCGGAGATCGCTCGGACCTTCGGCCTCGAACTGCCCGAGCACCGCATCGAGGACGTGATGGAAGCGCTCGGCGTGGTCAAGGACGAGACCGACCTCGGCGTGCTTGCCTGCACCGTGCCCTCGTTCCGCCCCGACGTTACGCGAGAGATCGACGTCATCGAGGAGGTGGGCCGGCTCTTCGGCTTCGAAAAGATCCCGGAGCCGACGCATTCGCGGCTGCCCAATTTCACTCCGCACGAGGAGCCGGTGCACACGCTCCGCCGCCGCGCCCTGGCCCTGATCAGCAGCCACGGCTTCCGGGAGATCTATACGAACAGCATGCTCCGCAAAGAAACCGCCGAACGGTTCCTCGCGCCGGCGCTCTTCGGATGGACGGACGTCGAGGGCATCGTCGAGACGATGAACCCGATCTCGCAGGAGATGGCCGCGCTCCGCCCGAGCCTGCTCCCGGGCATGCTTCAGGTGATGGCCCACAACCGGAACCACGGGCAGCGCGTGCTTCGCTTCATGGAGTTCGGCCACGTCTACTTCCGCGCGGCGCGCGGCACGTACGTCCCCGGCTATCGCGAGCACGAGGCGTTCCTCATGGGCATGAGCGGGCCGCGCGGGGCCGCCGCCTGGGATGCGGCTCCGCCTCCGGCGGATTTCTTCGACCTCAAGGGCGAGGTGGAGGCCCTCCTCGACGCGCTTCGCATCCCCGACGTGACGATGACGCCCGCACACACTGCGACGCCGCTCACGGCGTATCACGTCGAGGTGCATGGCGGCGGCGAGCGCCTCGGCGTCGTCGCCCGGCTCTCCGACGAGCCGGCGGAAGCGTACGACCTCAAGGAGCCCGTCTTCTTCGCCGAACTCAACTGGCGTTCGCTCGTGCGGCTGGCCGCCCCGCATCTGCGGGTGCAGTACGCCGAGGTGAGCCGCTTCCCCGTCGTCGAACGCGACCTCGCCGTCCTCGTGGAGCGTGACCGGCCCGTCGGCCCGATGCTCGACACCATCCGCGCGGCGGGCGGGCGGCTCCTTCGAGACGCAACCGTCTTCGACCTCTACGAAGGCGAGCGCATCGGTCCGGGGCGGAAGAGCGTAGCCTTCGCGCTCCGGTTCGGCGCGGATCGCACGCTCACCGACGCCGAAGTGGACCGGCGCATCGCCGCCATCGTCGAGCGGTTGAAAAAAGAACACGGGGCCGAACTCCGGCAATAGCAGTATATTGGGCGTGGACCCGCAACCACCGAACCCGAACGACCCATGAACGACCGTCCGCACCGTGAGGCCCCGCAGGACCGCCCGCTTCGTCGGGACACCGCCGACGCGCCGCCCGATGAACCCGAGCAGAAGCGAAGGAAGCACGTGCCCCTCAAGAGCGCCAAGTCGCTCGAACGCCTGCGCGCGCGGGTGGAAGAGGCGGCGCGGGAACTGGAGCGCCTGCGGGAAGAAAACCGGCGATTGACGCGGCGCATCGAAGAGCTCGAAGGGCGCCCGGCGGGCCGTCCCATCGGGCATCAAGAGGACCCGGAGGCGCTCGCCCGCAAGATCAAGGGGTTCATCCGCACCATCGACCGGTACCTCGAAACCGAAGAGGACGAGCACTGACCCCCGGGCCGGTCGCTCCTTTGTGCATCCCTTTCCCGAACGGACCATGGAAAAGTCGATCCGCATACGCCTGCTGGAGCGTGAGTACGCCTTGCGCGTCGCGCCGGAACACGAGGAACACACCCGCGCCTACGCCGCCTACGTCGACCGCAAGCTCAAAGCCTTCCGTACGGCCCACCCCGATCAGACCGAGACGACGGCGGCGCTCATCACGGCGCTCGCCCTGGCCGAGGAGCTTTTTGCCGCGCGGGAAGAGATCGAGGCGCTCCGCCGGGCCACCGAGGATGAGATCGTCGCGCTCGAACGGCGCCTCGGCTCGGCGCTCGCGACGCCGTGATCTCCGGCTCCCGCCCCCCCGACCCGGGCCTTCGAGCCCGCCCGGCGAGAAAGAAAATCCTGCGAATGCTTGACTAACCTCCCCCCATCGGTTATATATTCCATCAAGGTACGACCCCGCAGCGAACGCATAAGTAAGAACCTAACAGCTTTACTTAGGGAGCCATCCTTCAGGTTTGGACAACAGGCCGCATCCCCGTTTCCCCGGGGTTTTTCCTTCACGGAAAGCCGCGGAAGTAGCGAAGAACCTGAGCGGCGCCCACCGTGATATGAAGGAGGTTCTTCATATCCCTTCGTTGCAGGTTGGTACGAACGCCTATAGGCATCGCCCCGGTAAGGCTGCCGGCTCCGTTCCGGAACCTATCGGGGCGTTTTTTATTTGTGTACTATTCCTGACGCGCTCGGCGGCAGGGGAGCCGCCTGCCGCATCCTACCGGCGCACGCTCGCCGCCGCCATCCGAGCCCGTCGCTACCCCTAGAGACCAAACGACTATGGACGTATACGCCGTCGTCTTCGGCGCCGTCGTTGTGGTCGTGCTTGGCATCGCCATTGGAATTGTTTTAGATAGATTCCTCCTCAAACGGCTGGGCCTCAACCAACTTGCGCAGGCGAAAGAAAAGGCCGAGCGACTGCTGGCCGACGCTGAACAAGAAGTCGAGAAACTCCGCTTCGAGCGTGTTGAAAAAGTCGAGGCCGATCTGGCCCGCCGGGAAGAGCTCCTGGCTGAGGAAACGGCAGAAGCCAGGCGCGTCCTGCGGCGCTCGAAAGAAAAACTTGAACACAGGCAGGAGAAACTCAACCGCCGCGCTCAAAAGGTCAACGAGCGGGAAAACCTGATCCACAAGGCGCTCGACACGGTCGAGGCCCTGCGCAAGGAAGCCGAGCAGATCCGCCTCAAAGCCGACCTGATCCACAGCAAAGCCACGGCGATCTCGCAGGAGGCGCAAGGGCGCTTCGAGGACGTCGTGCAGCGCGAACAAAAGGTCAAGCGCCTCGAAGAAGAGCTCGAACGCGATCGTGCGGAACTGGCCCGGATGCGCGACGAGCAGATCCGCAAGCTCGAACAGACTTCGGGAATGACCCGGGAGGAGGCCCGCCAGGCGCTCATCGAGCAAGTTCGCGACGAGGCCCGGCTCGAAGCCGCCTCTCACATCAAAGAGATCCGCGACGAAGCCAGGCTCCGGGCCAACCGTGAGGCCCGCAAGATCATCCTGACGGCCATCCAGCGCACTGCCGCCGGCCACGCCATCGAGAACACCGTCTCCGTCGTCAACATCCAGTCGGATGAGATGAAGGGGCGCATCATCGGACGCGAAGGGCGCAACATCCGCGCCTTCGAGGCCGCCACCGGCATCGAGGTCATCGTCGACGACACGCCGGAGGCCGTCATCCTCTCGGGCTTCAACCCGGTCCGCCGCGAGATTGCCCGCATCGCCCTGACGCGCCTCATCCAGGACGGGCGCATCCATCCGGCGCGCATCGAAGAGATCGTCGAGAAGACGCGCTCGGAGATGGAAGAGGAACTGATCGAGACGGGCGAGCGGACGGTCATCGACCTGAACCTGCACGGCATCCATCCGGAACTGATCCGGCTCATCGGACGCATGCGCTATCGGACGAGCTACGGGCAAAACCTCCTCGCGCACTCCATCGAGACGGCCCGCATCGCCTCGCTCATGGCCGCCGAGCTTGACCTCGACGCCGCCCAGGCGCGTCGCGCCGGTCTCCTTCACGACATCGGGAAGGTGGTCGAGGAAGAGATCGAGAGCCCGCACGCCATCGTCGGGATGGAGTTGTGCCGGAAGTACAAGGAGCACGAGGTCGTGTGCAACGCCGTCGGTGCGCACCACGATGAGATCGAGATGACGTCGCTCATCGCGCCCCTGGTGCAGGCCGCCGACGCCATCTCCGGCGCACGCCCCGGCGCCAGGCGCGAGGCGCTCGAAGCCTATATCAAACGCCTCGAAAAGCTCGAAGCCCTGGCGGCCTCCTTCAAAGGCGTCGAGCGCGTCTTCGCCATTCAGGCGGGCCGCGAGATCCGCGTGCTCGTCAACCACGACCTCGTCTCGGACGCGCACGCCGAACAGTTGGCCATGGACATCTCGAAGAAGATTCAGGACGAGATGCAATATCCCGGACAGATCAAGGTGACCGTCATCCGGGAGGTGCGCTCCGTCTCTTATGCGAAATAGCCCGCCCACGTCATGACCCTTCGCCTGTCGTTGCTCGCGCTCGCCGCCCTCCTCACTGCCGGGTGCGGCGAGCGCCCCGATGCCCCCGCGCGCCCCGATGCCCCCGCGCCCCACAACACGCTCACGGAAGCGGAACGCGCCGAGGGCTGGCGGCTCCTCTTCGACGGCGCGACCACGAACGGCTGGCGCGGCTATAACCGCCCCGACTTCCCCGCCGACCGGTGGACCGTCGCCTCGGGCGCGCTGACCTCCCTCCCGTCCGACTCATCCGGCGCTTCCGCCGACCTCGTGACGGAGGAAACCTTCGAAAACTTCGACCTGCGCTTCGATTTCAAGGTCTCGCCCGGGGGCAACAGCGGCGTCTTCTATCTCGTCCGCGAAGCGCCGGGCCGGGCGATGTGGGAGGTCGCCCCCGAGTATCAGATCCTCGATGATTCGGCCTACCTCGCCCGGGGGACGATGGACATGCGCAAGCACCTCACCGGCGACAATTACGACCTTCACGCTTCGTCCGTGCATGCGATCCGGCCCGTCGGCACGTGGAACCAGGGCCGGGTCGTCGTCCGGGACGGCCGCGTCGAACACTGGCTGAACGGGCAACGCACCGTCGCCTACGAACTGTGGTCGCCCGAATGGGAGGCGCTCGTAGCCCGGAGCAAGTTCGCCGATCACCCGGCCTATGGACGAGCGCACGAAGGACACATCGGCCTTCAGGATCACGGAAGCCGCATCTGGTTCCGCAACGTCAAGATCCGCTCGTTCTGAGTGAAGCTCAAAAAGACGGTCGGTGGTCGTCGCCCCTTCTCGCCTGCGGTCGCGTCAATGGGCTCGCTGCGGTCGCATCCGGCGCACGCACATCCTCCATCCCCCCGCGCACGCCCTCCGCAACGACCGGAACGTGGGTCCCCCCCCTTCCAAGATCCGGTGAATACCCTGGCCCCTCCGGGTGCGTCTCCCGAAACCCGGAACTCTGGATCGGCTCTTGCTTCAAACCTATTCCTACGCGGAATGTCATCCCGGTTGGCATCCGTATCCACCGCAGAGTCACCCCCTCAATCTTATGCTCGGTACGATCGGTCAACTGCTCATTTTGACGGCCTTCGTAGCCTGCGGGCTGGCGGGCTTCGCTTTTCTTCAGGCAACGCGACTCGAAGACGCCTCTTCCGACTGGAAACGCATCGGGCGCGCCGCATGGGGCGTCATGCTCGCTTCCTCCCTCTTCGCCTTCGGCCTCCTGATGTGGCTGTCGGTGACCCATCAGTTCCAGTATGCCTACGTCTACGAGAACACATCGCTGGCGCTACCGCTGCAATATCTGATCTCGGCCACGTGGGCGGGTCAGGAAGGCTCCTTCCTCCTCTGGATCATCCTCAACGGCATCGCCGGCACGGCGCTCATCCTGTGGGCGCGGGAATACGAAGCGCCCACCATGACCGTTGTGGCGTTCTCCCAGGTCTTCCTCATCACCATGATCGTCGGCTTGAAGGTCGGTTCGCTCACCGTCGGAGCCTCTCCCTTCATCACACTCGCCGAAAAGTTTCCCGACGCGCCCATGCTCCAGGCGGGGCTCATCCCGAAGGATGGACAGGGGCTAAACGATCTTTTGCAAAACTACTGGATGGTGATCCATCCGCCGACGCTCTTCTCCGGCTTCGCGGCCATGATGGTCCCGTTCGCCTTCGCCGTGACGGCGCTGTGGAAAAAGAAATACACGGAATGGGTGCGCCCTGCGCTGCCGTGGACGCTCGTCGCGCTCATGCTCCTCGGCGTCGGCATCGCGATGGGCGGATACTGGGCGTACGTGACGCTCTCGTTCGGCGGATACTGGGCCTGGGATCCCGTCGAGAACTCCTCGCTCGTGCCCTGGCTCGTGGGGGTGGCGGGCCTCCACACCATGATTATCCAGAAGAGAAGCGGATCGAGCCAGAAGGCGGCGCTCTTCCTGACCATCCTTGCCTATCTGCTCGTCATCTACTCGACCTTTCTGACCCGAAGCGGCATCCTCGGCGACATTTCCGTCCACTCGTTCGTGGATCTCGGCCTGTACAACCAGTTGCTTCTGTGGATCGTGACGCTGGCGGTGGTCGGGTTCGGGCTCTTCGCCTACCGGTTCCGCGAGCTCCCCACGCCGAAGCAGGAGCCGAACCTGCTCTCGCGTGAGTTCATGACCTTCTCCGGCGCCATGCTGATCTGCGCCGTGGCCGCCGTCGTGCTCATCGGCACGAGCGCCCCCATCCTCGGCCGCATCTTCCGGGACAGCCCCTCGAGTGTGCCCCTGGCGTTCTACAACAAGTGGACCCTGCCTCTGAGCATCGCTTTCCTGTTTCTCGCCGGGCTCGGACAGCTTTTCTGGTGGAATAAGATGAGCGTCGAGAACGTCAATCGGGTGCTGCTCAAGCCGATGATCCTCTCCGTGGTGAGCACCGTCGCGGTGCTCCTGTTCACGCCTTTCGTGGAGGAGACGACGCGGCTGGGCGGCGCGGCAGCCCCCTCTTCGATGACACAGGCGGGGCTCGGGGGCAGCCTCGGCAGTGCCTGGGCCGCCTATGGACCGGGGCTCCTGTTGCTCCTGCTCGTCTTCGTAGCCTTCTTCTCGCTCTACGGCAACAGCTTCGTGCTCTGGCGCATTGCCCGGGGAAACCCGCGCCTGGCCGGCGGCGCGTTCACCCACGTCGGCTTCGCCGTGATGGTGCTCGGCGTGGTGGCCTCCAGCGGCTTCAGCAAGGGCCTCGGCGTCGACCCGGGCGGGCAGGGACGGAAAAACTTCGTCATCGACCGTGGACAGACGGTGGCCGTCGACGGCTACCGGGTCTCGTACACCGGACACACCGTCAGCGAGGACGGCCGCCCCGCCTACATCCTCGACGTAAGGGATCCGAAAGGCCGCTCCTTCACGGTGAAGCCCGTGGCCTATCAGAGCAACCGGAAACAGTGGATTCAGCACCCGGACGTGCGCCTGGGCTTCATGAAGGACCTCTTCGTGGCCGTCTCGCCGAGCGCCATGTTCGACACGCAGAGCGCGCCCAACAGCGTCACGCTGGCCCGGGGGGACTCCACCCTCCTCGACGACGGCGCCTACGTGCTCCGCTTCGTCGCGTTCGACCTGGGCGCGGGGGAGACGCACAAGACGCCGGAGACGGCGGTGGCCGTGGGCGCGGTGCTCACCCTCACCGAACGCGCCACCGGAGAGACCCGGACGCTCACGCCCGTCTATGTGGTGAACGAGGACGGAAGCGTCCGCTTCGTGCCGGCGGAAGCGCCGGAATGGGGCATCTCCCTGGCCTTCACCAACATGGACGTCAACTCCGGAAAGATCGACATCGGCCTCGAAGGCGCAACCGCTCCGACGGAAGACTGGCTGGTGGTGCAGGCCTATGAGAAGCCGCTCATCAACTTCGTCTGGCTCGGCATCATTCTGCTCTCCATCGGGTTCGGAATGGCCGCTTACCGCCGGGCCGGGGACCTCCGCCACAGCCGCGCCCGCCGCTCCTAACCGGCGGTTCTGAGCGGATCATCCCGCCGCACGACCGGCCGCGCCGTCCGGCGTTATCTTCCCCGCATGAGGCATTTTCTGCCCATGCGCCATGCCGGCCGGGCCTCCGGAGCCCCCCTGGCGCGCCGCTTCCCCTCGCCACGGACTCCTTTTCCCCTGCGATCCCGGCTTTCTTCCGTCTTATGCCCACCTTCACCGCTTTCGGCCTGTTGCTTGCTCTATGGGGGGCCGCCCCGGTTCAGCCCTTCTGTGAACGTGCGGAGCGGGTCCGGAAAGCAGTACGTATTCGATGACGAGAAAGGCGCCCAAAGAGCAGACGATCCCCCGCCCCTCAAGCAGGAACGGGGAGGATGCAGTAGAGCACACGTCCGGTTCCCCCCGGACGTTGCCGGACGCGCGCCTGCGCTTCATGCAGCGTCTCGCCGGGGCCGTCTTCTCCGGCGCCTCAGAGGACGCAATCATCCGGCTCGCGGTCGACCTCATCAGCGTGTATTTCCCGGGATCCCGGACCGCCTATTTCGCGCTCGAGCCCCCGGCGACGCTGCGCCTCCTCCACGCCGCCGGCGAGGCCCCGGCGCCTCCCGCGACGGGCCGTCCCCTCGACCTGAGCCTTTTCCCCGGACCTCTCCAAACGCTGCGCTCGGGCCGCCTGCTGATCCTCCCCGACACGAGCGACGCGTCCGACCTGACCCGACTTGCCCGAAGCCTCACCGGCAGTGACGCACGGGCGCTCCTTGCGGCTCCCGTGCATCATGAAGACGACCTGATCGGCTTCCTGAGCATCGATGCGCCCGCTCCGGAAGCCTGGTCCGATGACGCCCGGGAACTCCTCCGGGAAACCACCGCCTTTCTCACCTTGCCCCTTCACGATGCCCGTCTCCGCGCCCGGCACGAACAGGCTCTGAGCCACCTCCGGGAGAGTGAGGCTCGTTTCCAGGCGCTCGTCGAAGCCTCCTTCGAGGGCATTGCGGTGAACGTGAACGGGCGGATCGTCGAAGCCAACCGGGCGCTGGCCAACCTGTTCGGCTACGATTCCGAGCAAGACATGATCGGCCTCACGGCTGCCGACCTTCTCGCGCCGGAATCGGTAGAAGAGGCCTTCGAAAACATCCGCGCAGGCATCGAGACGAATCTAGAGTACGTAGGCCGCCGCCGCGACGGCGCTCTTTTCCCCCTTGAAGTCACCGGGAAAAACGTCTGGTTTCAGGGGCAAAAGGCCCGCGTGACGGGCTTCCGCGACCTCACGGCAATCAAGCGCCGGGAAGAAGAGCACGCCCGCCTGCTCGAACAAACCCAGCACGCGCTCGACAAGACCGACCGTCTCTACCACATCAGCCGGTCGCTCGTCAATTTCAAGAACCTCCCCGAAGTCTTTCAGGCGATCGTGAGCGGTCTGGCGCATGTCCTCCCCGCCGACCGCGTCCGGCTCGTCACCATCGATCACGAAGCGCGCGCCATCGTCAAGGCTGCCGAGAGCGCGCCCGACGTCCCCCCCCTCGACGCCCTCACGTTCGACGACCTCATGCAGGGACTGACCGGGCAGGCGCTTCGTACGCTCCAGCCCGGCCGTCTTCTCTGCGAAACCCCCGACCCCACCGGCGCCCTCGACGAGGAAACCCGCGCCCAACGGGATTGCGGGTCCATGATCGTCGTGCCGCTTCACTACCAGGATCAGCCGCTCGGCGTCCTTACCGCCACAAACGGCTTCGACCGGAGAAGCTTCACCGCGCTCGACGTGGCGCTGATGATGGCCATTGCCAACCAGGCCGCCATCACCCTCGAGAATGCCCGTCTGTTCGAAAGACAGGTTCAGCAGGCCCGCGAGTTCGCGGACTTCTCTACCCGGCTCAAACAGCTGCACCACCTCAACACCAGTGCCTTTCCGGATCACGAAGCGCTTCTCCAGGCGTATCTGGTCGCGGGAAGCCGAATCTTTGACATGGATCTCGGCGTCATCAGCCGAATCGAAGGAGAGATGTGTACGCTGCTGGCCGTCCATCCCCCGGATGATCCGGAGCTTTCGGCGCACCAGGTCCTCTCTCTCAAGGATACCATTTGCCGCCATGTGGTCGAAAAGCGGGGCGCCGTGGCCCGGCTGAATCGCGGTGGAGACGCGTCGCCGAACGCGCTGCCCGATGCGGATCCGGCCTGTTTCCTGAGCGCTCCCCTCTGGATCGACGGCGAGATCTACGGCTCCCTGTGCTTTGCCCGACGGAACCGGCGCGAACGGGCCTTTGCCTCGCACGACTTTGAGATCCTGGAACTGATGGCGGAGAGTCTCTCCCGGTACATCGCGCTCCATCGCAAGGAACAGGAGCGCTTGCAGGCCGAGGAAGAACTGCAGCGATACGCCGAGGACCTCGAACTCGCCAAACAGACGCTGGAGGATCAGGCGGCCGACCTGGCCGAAACGGTCCGCGCGCTCGAAGAGGCCCGGGTGGAAGCGGAGAAAGCGACCCGCGCCAAGAGCGTCTTCCTCGCGAACATGAGCCACGAGATACGCACGCCCATGAACGGCGTGATCGGGATGATCGAGCTTTTGCGGGAGACCCACCTGACGGTCGAACAGGAACAGTTTATCGAAACCATTCATGCCAGCGGCGAGACGCTCCTCACACTGATCAACGATATTCTCGACCTCTCCAAGATCGAAGCCGAGCGGATCGAGCTTGAGACGGCCCCCTTGCAGGTGCGCACGCTCGTCGAGGAAGCGCTGGACGTAGTGGCCGTACGGGCGGCTGAAAAAGGACTGGCGCTGGCCTATCATCTCGCTCCGGACGTGCCCGCCGCCATCCTCGGAGACCGGGCACGGCTTCGCCAGATCCTGATCAACCTCCTCGGCAATGCAGTCAAGTTCACCGACGCGGGCGAGGTGACCCTTTCCGTAGGCGTCCTCGAGACCGACCCGGAGACGGCCCGCCTCCACTTCTCCGTACGCGACACCGGCATCGGCATCAAGCCCGAGCGGCTCGAACACATCTTCGACGCCTTCACCCAGGCGGACACCTCCACCACGCGCAAATACGGAGGCACGGGCCTCGGCCTGGCGATCTCGAAACGGCTGAGCGAGGTGATGAACGGCGCACTCTGGGCCGAAAGCGAGGCGGGCCTCGGCTCGACGTTCCACGTCACGGTCGCCCTTCAGCCCGTCGCGCACGAGGCGCCGCCCCGCCCCCGCTTCGACGGACGAACGGTGCTCATCGTCGACGCCCACGAACCGACGCGGCGGATGCTCCGCGAACAGCTTGCAGACTGCGGGCTGCGCCTCGTGGAAGCCTCCTCCGGAGCCGAAGCCATTCGAAAGACCCGCGACACGAAGCTTGACTTCGCCTTCATCGACGCCGGCCTCCCGGACATGCCCGGCTCCACCCTCACCCAGATCCTCTCCGAACAGACTTCCGGAGAGTTGTCCTTCGCCTTCCTGCACCTGATCGGCCGGCCGATCCCGCCCGCCACACCGCCCCCCCTCCTGCAGATCCTCAAACCCGCCCGCCAGGCCAAACTCTTCGAAGCCCTCGCGCAGGCCTGGCGCTCCCCCACCGGCGCGACCGCCCCGAAGAACGCTGTCGTTCCCGAACGGATGGACCTCGACCCGAGCCTCCGCATCCTCGTCGCCGAAGACAACCCGACCAACCAGATCGTCGCCCGCCGGATGCTCAAGCGTCTCGGCTACGAGATCACCCTCGCGCAAAACGGCCGAGAGGCCATCGAAGCACTCGAACGCGCCCACTTCGACGTGGTGCTGATGGATGTGCAGATGCCTGAGATGGACGGCGTAGAGGCCACACGGCACATCCGCAAGCGCTTTGCCCCGGGCCGCTGCCCGCGCATCATTGCGCTGACGGCCAACGCCCTCCAGAGCGACCGCCAGTTTTGCCTCGACGCGGGTATGGACGACTACCTCACCAAGCCTTTCCGGCTCGACACGCTCTCCGACGCGCTCCGTCGCTGCGCCCGTACCGCTCCCCCGCCCGAGACGCCCGATCCCGGAGCCGATACGCCCGAGCCGGCGAACCACTCCCCCGAAGATCCCGCGATCGACTCGGAAGTCTTTGCGGACCTTTGCCGGATGCTCGGCGAAGACGATGACCAGTTCCTCAAGGATCTCATCACCGAGTTCCTCACCGATACCCGACGGCTCCTGTCCTCCCTTCACGAGGCCATCGATGCGAGCGACGGGAAGGCGCTTCAGCACACGGCGCATACGATGAAATCGAGCAGCGCGATGTTCGGAGCGCTCGAATACTCGAAGATCTGCGCCGCACTCGAAGCGCTCGGGGAGTCCGGCACCTACGAAGGGGCGCGCGAGATGGCCGTCCGCCTCGAAGGGCTCTTCGTCCGCATGCGACGCACCCTGGAGCAAGCCATCCCCTGAGCTACGGCCAGGCCGTCGGCGCTCCCATCGCCTCCGTCTCGACGGCGGCTTCGGTTTCCGCGTCTTGCTTTTCTGCGGAGCCCTGCCGGAGAAGCCCGTCGGCGGCTCGTCTCCGACGAACCTCTTCTCGCCACGCCTCGTCGAGGAAGGCATAGTCGCGAGCCTGAAGGGCTTCGTCGCCGAAGAGGATGGCGTGGAAGCCGTAATCGACGGGCGAGAGGTTGGCGCGGGGGGCGCTGCTCATGTTGAACAGCCCGGTGCGCGACATGCCCATCCGGAACTCTCCGTGGAGTTGCCCGAGCACGCAGCATGCGCCGTCCGCGAGCGTCAGCGTCTCGGGGTCGATGCGGCGGCTCCAGTCGGGATCGACGTCGTCGAGGTAGGCCGCGCCCCGGGCCGCGCGTTCGCGCGCCCACGCCCTCGTGACGCGCCGCGCGCGCCGGGCCGCCCTCCATCGTTGCATGCGTGCTCTCACGGTTCCCTCGTCGTTTGGTGATCGGCCCGCCCGTTCGATGGCGGGCGCGCCTTCAGAGGCATACCCTCCCGGACGGAGCCGTGTTTCCCCCGGGATCCCCACCCCCCTTCCCCACGTTGACTTCGCGGTCTTCTCCGGCCCCACGAACCAGCGCCCCGCGGGAACGACCCTCCCGAGCCCAGGGATCGCAACGGCCCGGACGAGCCGCCGCTCCCCCTTGCGAACCTCCCCTCCGAATGAACGCCGCCGCCACACCCGACCTCGTGAAACGTTTGTCTCGACGCTCCTGCTTCGCGCTGCTCGTGCTCCTGGCCGGGTGCGCCGGTCCGAAGGCCGACGAATTCGACCTCGCCGCCACCCCGTGGGCGGACATCGAAGCGGCGGCGCGGGGGCAAACCGTCAACCTCGTGATGTGGACCGGCGATCCGTACATCAACGCCTACGTGCGCGGGTACGTCGCGCCCGAGGTCCGCGACCGGTACGGCGTCACGCTCAACGTCAGTTCGGGACAGGGCAATCAGCTCGTGTCCATGCTCATGACCGAGCAAGAGGCGGGCAAGCCCGTGAGCGAGTTCGACATGATGTGGATCAACGGCGAGACGTTCTACCAACTCCGGCAGATCGACGCGCTCTTCGGACCGTTCACGGACCATCTCCCGAACGCCCGATACATCGACTTCGAGAACCCTTTCATCGGCATCGACTTTCAGCAGCGGGTCGATGGCTACGAGATGCCGTGGGGCAACGTTCAGTTCATCCTCATCTATGACGGCGCGCGCGTGAGCGAGCCGCCCCGCGACCGGGAGGCACTGGCGGCGTGGGTGAAGGCGCATCCGGGCCGCTTCACCTTCGACACCTCGTTCGCCGGCATGACGTTTCTCAAGGCCCTGCTCATCGACTTCGCCGGCGGTCCGGAAGCGCTCGCCGGACCGTTCGACGCCGCGCGGTACGAGCCGGCCGCCGCGAAGCTGTGGGCATACGTCAACGCCATCAAACCGTATCTCTGGAAGAACGGCGAGACCTTTCCGAGCGGCGTGGCGCAGCTCCACCAGCTCTTCACCTCCGGCGAGATCGACTTCACCATGAGCAACAACGACGGCGAGGTGGACAACAAGGTCCTTCAGGGCCTTTTTCCGGAGACGACCCGCGCATACGTGCCCGACTTCGGCTCCATTCAAAACTCACACTACATGGGCATCGTGAAGACGGCGCCGCACAAGGCGGGCGCGCTGGTGGTGTGTAACTTTTTGATCTCTCCGGAAGCCCAACTCCGCAAGCTCGACCCACAGGTCTGGGGCGACGGCACGGTGCTCGACGTGGACCGCCTGCCGCCCCGGTGGCGGGAACGGTTCCGCCACGTGCCCACCCGCCGCTTTGCCCCGAGACGCGCCGACATTGAGGAACGGGCGCTCATGGAGCTGGCTCCCGAGTACATGATTCGGCTCTATGAGGACTTCCGGACCGAAGTGATCGAGAAGAGATGAAGCACCCGCACCTCGAGGACGCTCCGCAGGGATGATCCGAAGCCGCCATAACAGCCCCGGCGCGTTCGGGATGGCGCTCTTTGCGCTCATCGCATTGCTGCCCATCGGGTTCAGCCTGGGGTATGCGGCGGCCTACAGCGTGGGGCTGGCGGGTCTGCTGAGCGAGGGCTTCACGCTCGAACACTGGGCGCGGCTCTTCTCCGACGGCGAGGTGTGGCGCGCCTTCGGGTTGAGTCTGTACGTGGCTGCCGTCACCGTCGCCCTGTCCGTGAGCCTGGCGCTCGCGCTGATGCTCTTCCTCCGCCGGCCGCTCAAAGAGGGGCCGCTCTCGTACGTCATCTATTTCCCCCTCGCCATCCCCGCCACCGTGGCGGCTTTCCTCGTCTTCCAACTCTTCTCCGGAGCCGGATACGCCGCGCGCTGGCTCCTCCATCTCGGCGTGATCGACGACGTGGCGCAGATGCCGAACCTCGTCAACGACCCGTACGCCTTCGGCATCATCCTCGCACACGTGAGCCTCGCCACGCCGTTCTTCATCCTGCTCTTCGCACAGTTGTACGAGACCGAAAAGATCGAGGCGCTCGCGGAGACGGCGCGCACCCTCGGCGCGAGTCGGCGGGCCTGCCTCTACCGCGTCACCGTGCCGATCCTGCTCACCCGGTCGTTCACGAACGTGATCCTGCTTTTCATCTTCGTCTTTGGCTCGTACGAGATCCCGCTGCTGCTCGGGCGGCAGTCGCCGCAGATGGTGTCGGTGCTGACGATGCGGAAATACGCGATGTTCGACCTCACGCAAAAACCCGAGGCGTTCATCGTAGCATGGCTGTATACGGTGCTCGTGCTCGCGCTCATCGGCTGGGCGTTCCGGAGCGGGCGGGCGGGAGGACGCGTATGAACGGCCCCTTCCCCGCGACGCGCTCCCCGCGACGCCTCCTTCGGGGGGCGGCGGCCGTGCTCCTGGCGCTCGCCTGCCTGTTCCCCTTCGCCTACCTGATCCTCCTCTCGCTGGCGAAGGCCTGGCCCTTCCCCGACCTGCTCCCCCGCGCCCTCTCCTTCGACCTGTGGGCGCGTGTGCTCACCGGCCCGAGCGACCTTGGCGCGAGCTTCCTCCTCTCGTGCGCCCTCTCCCTCGTCGTGGCCTCCCTCTCGACGGCGGCGGGCTTCGTCACGGGCAAGTTCATCGCGTATCACCCCGCGCGAAAGAAGCTGCTCTTCCTCGCCTACGTCCCCTTCATCATGTCCCCGGTGATCCTCGGGACCTGCCTGATGTATCTTTATCTCAAGCTCGACCTCGCGGGCAACGCCGCCGGGGTGGCGCTCGCACAGACCATGTTCGCTTACGGTTTCGCCATCGTCTTCTTCAGCGCTTTCTGGAACCCGGAGATCAAAGCCCTCGAAGACCTCGTCTTCACCCTGGGCGGCTCCACGTTCGATGCCTACCGACGCGTGCTCCTGCCCGTCTCGAAAGGGATGCTTCTGATCTGCTTTTTCCAGACCTTCCTGATCTCGTGGTTCCAGTACGGCCTGACGCTCCTCATCGGCACGGGCAAGGTGCAGACGCTGCCGGTCAAGGTGTACGATTACGTGAACGAAGCCAACATTTTTTACGCCGCGATGGCGAGTTGCCTCCTCATCCTCCCGCCCGCCGCCCTGCTGTGGGTGAACAAGCGGTTCGTCTTCAACGAGATGCGCGAGGGCTGACCCGCCCCGCGCCCCCCGCCCGTGTTTCTCGAAGTCCGTCATCTCATCCGATCGTTCGGCGCGGAGCGCGTCCTCCGGGACGTGAGCTTCGACGTGCCGGCGCACCAGACGTTGAGCATCCTCGGCCCCTCCGGATGCGGCAAAACGACGCTCCTCAAGATCATTGCCGGGCTGGAAACGGCGGATGCGGGCACGGTCGTCCTCGACGGCGAGGACCTCTCGCACGTCCCCCCGCAAAAGCGGGGCATCGTGTATCTGTATCAGGAGCCGCTCCTCTTCCCCCACCTCAACGTGTCCGACAACGTCGCTTTCGGGCTGCGCCTGCGGAAGGTGGAAGCGGGCGAGCGGAAAAGACGGGTCGCGGAGATGCTCGCCGACCTCGAACTGACCGAGCACGCGAAGAAGCGCCCGCATCAGCTCTCGGGCGGGCAACGGCAGCGGGTTGCCTTCGGGCGGGCCATCATCGTCAACCCCCGCCTCCTCCTCCTCGACGAACCCTTTGCCAGCCTCGACGTGGACATCCGCGCCGCCATGCAGCGGCTCTTTCAACGCCTCGCCCAACGGTACCGCATCACCTCGCTCTTCGTCACGCACGACCTCAAGGAAGCCCTCCTCGTGGGCGACCGGATGGCGAGCCTCCGGGACGGGCGGCTGAAAACCTATGCGTCGAAGGCCGCCTTCATCGCCGACCCGGAGACGGGCGTCCAACGGGAACTCGATTTCTGGGACGGGCTCCGCTCCAATGCCTCCCTCGACGACACCACTCCATGACCGACATGCCTGCACACGACGCCGTCGCCGTCATCCTCGGCAGCGCCTTCGGCGCGGAATCGCTCGGCGACCTCACGCTCGAACGGCGCGACGTGCCCACGCCGTGGGGCCCGCAAACGCTCCATCGCGTCGCCCGGACGGAGCGGCCGGCCTACGTCCTCTTTCGGCACGGCTCACCGCACCGCCTCCTGCCGAACCAGATCAACTATCGCGCACAGGCGGCGGCGCTCCACTCGGTCGGCTGCGGCGCGCTCCTCGTGACGAGCTCCGTCGGCGTGCTCGACCCCGCCCTCCCGCTCTTTCGCCTCCTCCTCGTGGGCGACCTTCTCATGCCCGAAAACCGCCTCCCCGACGGCTCCGCCTGCACGATGTTCGTCGCGCCCTCGCCCGCACACGGGCACCTCGTCCTCAGCGAAGGGCTCTTCTCCGAGGCGCTCTCCGAGCAGATCCGCGAGCTCGCCGAAGCAGCCGGGGGCGTGCACGAGGCAGCCGTGGTCTTCGCCTATGCGGGCGGACCGCGCACCAAGACCCGCGCCGAAAACCGCCTCTTTGCCCGCCTCGGCGGTCAGGTCAACTCGATGACGCTCGGTCCCGAGGTCGTCCTCGCCAACGAGCTCGGGATCCCGTGCGCGGGTCTCGTGGCGGGGCACAAGTATTCCGTGCCCGACCTCCCGAACCTCGAAGACGGCGGCTCGGTCGAAGCCTCCCTGGCCGCGGCCCGAGGCGCCATGGAACGCGCCGTCGTCGCCTTCCTCCGACGCGGCGAACCCGTGCCCTTCCGCAATCACCTCTTTCGTTTCGGCGACGACGCGGGCGAAGAGCGCCGCTGACGGCGAACGTGTCCGGGCGTGTCTCTGACGCGAGCCGAACGCCGTCAATACAGCGCCATATCGAACGTGCGGCGGTGGCGGCGGGTGGCGGGGTGCTGCTCGCCGAGAAGGTTGAACAGGGCGATGCACGCTTTCCGAGCGCCGTCGTCGTCGTAATAGCGGTTCGTCCGGATGACCTCGATGAACCGTTCGAGCGCCGTGTCGAAGTCGCGACGAGCGAGGGCGTCGAGGGCGGCCGCGTACGCTTCCTTGCCCGGCTCATCGGGCAGCGCGTCCGGGTTCTTTTGCAGCCGGAGCAGCCGCGCCACCGTCTTGACGGCCTCGGCGAGGTGCAGGAAGCGCGGCTCCGCCGTCGAAGCGCCGGCGGCCAGGCGGGCCGCCTCCTCGGGATCGTCGAAGACGCGAACCTGCGCGAGCATGGCTTGCGCCTGCGGGTTGGTCGGCTGCTCGGCGAGCACGCGCCGGAGGAGGCGCTCGGCCCGCTCCGCGTCGCCCTCGGCGAGGGCCGCCTCGGCCTCCGCGAGCCACTGCTTCCACTCGCTCGGCAACGCCTTGTCCAGCCACTGCCGAACGGCCGGTTCCGGCAACGCTCCGGTGAACTCGTCCACCACTTCACCGTTGACGAACAGCTTCACCGCCGGAATGCCCCGAACGCCGTATCGCATGGACAACTCCGGATGCACGTCCGCGTTCACCTTCACCAGCTTCCACGCCGACCCGTTCTCGCGGGCCAGCTTCTCGAGCACCGGCCCGAGGACGCGGCACGGACCACACCACGGCGCCCAGAAATCGACGAGCACCGGCTGCTCGTGACTGGCGCGGAGCACTTCTTCGTCAAAGTTTTGAACCTCAAAGGCCATATCGCTTTCGTGTTTTAGGTACTTTTGAAAAGCTTTGTGCAACTTTGTCCCGAAACTCGGGTTCATGCGTCGATAGTTGCCGTCCTCGGCTCCACCATGCCGCCAACCGCTAACTCACAGCCGCTATGCAAACCCGGTTTTTCCCGGTCGGATTCGCCTTCACCGCATTTTTGCTTCCCCTTCTCATGGGATGCCAGGCTTCTTCACAGAACCCGAAAACGGAAGCCTACGATCCCTCCACCGACTCGCTTCGGTTTGCGGGCGAGACGCACCTCCGAAACATCCGGCAGCTCACGTTCGGCGGAAACAATGCCGAGGCGTACTGGAGCTTCGACGACGAGAAGCTCGTCTTCCAGAGCGACTGGGACGCCATCAACGACCAGGGTTGCGACCAGATCTTCGTGATGAACGCCGACGGCTCGCCGCTCGAAGACGGGGAACGATACCGCCTCGTCTCGACGGGCAAGGGCCGGACCACATGCAGCTATTTCATGCCGGACGGGCGCATCGTGTATGCCTCCACACACGCCGCCGACCCCGCCTGTCCCCCCACGGCCATGTTCGCGCAAGGGCGCTACGTGTGGCCCATCTATGATGGGTACGACATCTACATCACCGACGCACAGGGCTCGAATCCCGAACTGCTCATCGGCGGAGAAGGCTACGACGCCGAGGCTACCGTCTCCCCCGACGGACGCTTCATCATCTTCACCTCCACCCGCTCGGGAGACCTCGAACTGTGGCGCTATGAGGTGGCAACCGGCGAACTGCTCCAACTCACCGACGCGCTCGGATATGACGGCGGCGCATTCTTTTCCCGCGATTCGAAGAAAATCGTCTGGCGGGCGAGCCGTCCCACGGGTGAAGAGGCGGACCTCTACCGCGACCTCCTCTCCAAAGGCTTCGTCGAGCCGAAGGCACTCAACCTGTTCGTGGCCGACATCGACGGCTCGAACGCGCGCCAGGTGACCGACCTGCCGGGTGCGAACTGGGCGCCCTTCTTCCACCCCTCCGGCGAGAAGATCATCTTCGCCTCGAACCACCACTCCATGGACCGGGGCGGGCGGCTCTTCGACCTGTTCATGGTCAACGTCGACGGCTCCGGCCTCGAACAGATCACGCATTCCGGCACGTTCGACGCCTTCCCGATGTTCTCCTTCGACGGCAAGAAACTCGTCTTCGCCTCGAACCGCAACGCCTCCCGCACCGAGACCCGGGACACGAACATTTTCATCGCCGACTGGGTGGACATGCCCGAAGAGGTGGACCTCCGCTTCCAACCGTCGCGGTAGCCGACGGGCGCTTTTCTGGATCACGATTTCAAGGGGCGGGCTTTCGGGTGCGCCCCTTTTTCGTTTCCGGGACACCCGCGGCCGCAGACCCCGCCTCTTTCACTCAAAGTTGACCTCGGGTGATATTATTTTTAGTCTAAACTAATTCCGTGTCGTCGCGTATAAACGCGCATCGAAAGGCACGCTCTGAACGAACCACGGATAGGCATGACAGTGACGAAACGGGCGGGACTCGGGATGCTCCTCGCCGTCCTCCTCACGACCGTAGCGGGATGCGGGCAGAAGGTCTCGCGTACCGAACGGGCGGAAGACTTCTCGAACCGCACGATCCGCGTCGTCGCCACCACCAGCATGATCGCCGACCTCGTGAAGAACATCGGCGGTGCGCGTGTGGCGGTGGAAGGGCTCATGGGACCGGGCGTCGATCCGCACCTGTACAAAGCCAGTGCGGGCGACGTCTCGCGCATGGCCGAGGCCGACCTCATCTTCTATAACGGACTTCACCTCGAAGGGAAGATGGGCGAAATCTTCGAACAGATGGCCCGTCGGGGCATCCCCACCTTCGCCGTCGCCAACGGCATCCCGCGCTCAAAATACCGGGAGTCCGCCCTGTTCACGGGGAATTATGATCCCCACCTCTGGTTCGACGTCAAGCTCTGGGCGGACGCCGCCCGGTACGTCGCCGACGTGCTCGTCACGCAGGACGCGTCTCACGCCGGGAGCTATCGCGACCGTGCGGAAAGGTACCTCGCCGCCCTCGACACGCTCGACGCCTACGTGCGGGCGCAAGCCGCGCGGCTCCCCCGTGAGCGGCGGGTGCTCATCACCTCGCACGACGCGTTCGGCTACTTCGGACGCGCGTACGACTTCGAGGTGAAGGGACTGCAGGGCATCAGCACGGCCACCGAAGCCGGCGCTGCCGACGTACAGGCCCTCGCCGAGTTCGTGGCGACGCGCCGCATCCCGGCGATGTTCATCGAGTCGTCCGTCTCGCCGCGCGGCATCGAAGCGGTGCGCGAGGCGGTGCGGGCGCGCGGGTTCGAGGTGAAGATCGGCGGCACGCTCTTCGGCGACGCCCTCGGCGACCCCGACACGCCGGAAGGGACGTACCTCGGCATGGTCCGGCACAACATCGACACCATCGTAGACGCCCTCCTCGACCATGATGCAAGCTGACGTGAAAGCCCGGTCTCGCCCAAACCCGAACGCCCTCCCGGAACAGCCCCCGGCCGCCATCGACGTGCGCGACCTGACGGTGGCCTATCATGAAAAGCCCGTCCTCTGGGACGTCGACCTGCAGGCGCCGCCCGGGGTGCTCATGGCCATCGTCGGGCCGAACGGCGCGGGGAAGACGACGTTCATCAAGGCGATCCTCGGCCTCGTGAAAAAGGCGGCGGGCGAGGTGCTCATCTACGGCCAACCGTACGAGAAACAGCGCGACAAGGTGGCGTACGTGCCCCAGCGGGGCAGTGTGGACTGGGACTTCCCCACCTCCGTGCTCGACGTCGTGATGATGGGGTTGTACCGGAAGATCGGGTGGTTCCGGCGTCCGGGCCGGGCGGAACGCGCGCAGGCGATGGCGGCCCTCGAAAAGGTGGGCATGGAGCCGTTCGCCGACCGGCAGATCAGCCGGCTCTCCGGCGGGCAACAACAGCGGGTGTTCCTCGCCCGCGCCCTCGTTCAGGATGCGATGATCTACCTCATGGACGAGCCTTTCCAGGGCGTCGACGCCACCACCGAGCGCTCCATCATCGCGCTGCTCCGCGACCTCCGGAGCCGGGGAAAGACGGTCGTCGTCGTCCATCACGACCTCCAGACGGTGCCGGAATACTTCGACGCCGTGATGCTGCTCAACGTCCGGCGCATCGCCGCCGGGCCGGTCGATGAGGTCTTCACGGAACAGAACCTTCGCCTGACGTACGGCGGGCGGATCGCCTTCCTCAAGGCGGCGCCGGGCGCGCCTTCCGCCTCCGGGGCTTAATCTTCGAGCATCGGCCGTTCCGGCTTTCGAGCGATGGATCTCTTCTCCCAGCTTTTCACGGATTACACGCTTCGCACCGTGGCCCTCGGCTCGGCGACGCTGGGCGTCGTGAGCGGTGCGCTGGGCTCGTACGCCCTCCTCCGCCGGCAAAGCCTCCTCGGCGACGCCATCTCACACGCCGCCCTCCCCGGCATCGCCCTGGCGTTCCTGCTCACCGGGAGCAAGCTGCCCTGGGTGCTCATCCTCGGGGCCGCCGCCGCCGGATGGCTCGCGACGATCCTCGTGATGACCGTCACGCAGACAACCCGCATCAAATACGACAGCGCCCTCGGCATCACGCTCTCGGTCTTCTTCGGCTTCGGGCTCGTGCTGCTCACCCTCATCCAGAAACGCCCCGACGCCACGCAGGCGGGCCTCGACCGCTTCCTCTTCGGGCAGGCGGCGGCGCTCGTCTCGCGCGACGTCTGGACGATGGGTCTGCTCGGCGCGGCCGCCCTCTTGCTGACCGCGCTCTTCTGGAAAGAATTCAAACTCCTCTCCTTCGACCCCGAGTTCGGAAAGACGCTCGGCTTCCCCATGCGCGGCCTCGACGTGCTCCTGACGACGCTCCTCGTCATCGCCATCGTGATCGGCCTTCAGACCGTGGGGGTGGTGCTCATGAGCGCGATGATCATTGCTCCGGCGGCGGCCGCCCGGCAGTGGACCGACCGCCTCGGGCTGATGGTGGCGCTCTCGGCCCTCTTCGGCGCGCTTGCGGGCGTGAGCGGGGCGGTGCTGAGCAGCTCGGCGGCCAACCTGCCCACCGGGCCCATGATCGTCCTCTGCGTGAGCGTCCTCGTGATCGTCTCGCTCTTCCTCGCGCCGAACCGGGGGCTCTTCGGGCGATGGCTCCGCGCCTGGCGGAACAGCCGACGGCTCCGCCTCGAAGCCGTCCTCCTCGACCTCTATGCCCTCTCCATCCAGCACGAGGCGCCCGCGCATCCCCACGACGAATCCGTGCTCGAGATGATGAGCACGCCCTCGGGCAAGGTGCATCACAGCCTTGAAGTCCTCGCCGAGCGCGGGCTCGTCCGCCGCGTCGATGAGCGGAAGTGGGCGCTGACCGAGGACGGACGCGCGCGCGCCGAGGCGCTCGCCCGGACGCGCGGCGCAAGCCCGACCGCTCCATGCCCCTGACGATCTTCGCCAAGCGTATACGATGAGTCCCGAACAGCTCGAAATACAGATGATCGCCGTGGTGGTGGCGGCGGCGTGCGCACTGCCGGGGGCCTTCCTCGTCCTGCGGAACATGGCCATGATGAGCGACGCCATCAGCCATGCCATCCTGCCGGGGATCGTCGTCGTCTTCTTCCTCACGCAGGACCTCAACTCGCCGCTCCTCATCCTCGGCGCGACGCTCACCGGCGTGCTGACGGTGGCGCTCGTCGAGGTGCTCAACCGCACGCGACTCGTCAGGGAGGATGCGGCCATCGGGCTGGTCTTCCCCGCGCTCTTCAGCATCGGCGTCATCCTCATCGCCCACTATGCCGGCGACGTCCACCTCGACGTCGACGCGGTGCTCCTCGGCGAGCTCGCCTTCGCGCCCTTCAACCGCTTCACCGTAGGCGGGTACGATCTCGGCCCGAAGGCGCTCTTCGTGATGGGCGGCATCGGGCTGCTCAACGCGGCGTTCCTCACGCTGTTTTACAAGGAACTCAAGCTCGCCACGTTCGATGCCGGGCTGGCCGCCGCGCTCGGGTTCATGCCGGGCGCGCTCCATTATGCCCTGATGGCGCTCGTCTCGGTGACGGCGGTGGGCGCCTTCGACGCCGTCGGCTCGATCCTGGTGGTGGCGCTCATGATCGGACCGCCCGCGACGGCCTACCTCCTCACCGACCGCCTCGCGTGGATGATCGTGCTCGGCGTGGCGCTCGGCGCCGTCTCGGCCGTCGGCGGCTTCTGGATGGCGCACGCCCTCGACGCTTCCATCGCCGGCTCCATGGCGACGATGGTGGGCGTGGTCTTCCTGCTCGCCTTCTTCTTCGCGCCGCGTCGGGGGCTGCTGGCCGTGCACCGACGCCGGAGACGGCAACGGTGGGCGTTCGCGCAGAAGATGCTCGTCATCCACCTGCTTCACCACGAAGGATCGCCGGAGGAGGCCCGGGAATGCCGGGCGGAGCACCTGCAGGAACACCTCCGGTGGACGCCCGATTTCGCCGGGCGGGTGGTGCGCGAGGCCCTCGCCGCCGGACTCGTCCGTCGGGACGGCGACCGGCTGTTCCTCACCGACGCCGGACGCATCCTCGCAGGCGAAGCGATCGTGGCCGCATAGGCGGCGCGGCCGTCGGGCGGCCTGCTCACCCCACGCGTGCTCCGGACCCGCGCCAGGAGCGATCGTGAAAACCCCGGAGAAAGCGCTTGACAGCAACTGCCGGCAACGGTAAACTACGGGCATGAGATCAAGAGATGAGGTATCATTGATGAACGACGCCCTGCGGCCAGAGAGGTGCTTCCGATGGACGAGAAACCCGGCGACGTCCTGACCATCGACGAGTTGTCCGCCTACCTGAAGATCCCGAAGTCGACGCTCTACAAGCTCGTTCGGGAAGGCCGCGTCCCGTGCCGGAAGATCGGCCGTCACTGGCGCTTCCGGAAGGCGGCCATTGACCGGTGGCTGGAAGAGAGGCACGACGTATCGAATGCGCAAGAATACGAATGATGGCGGAGCCCCTGACGGATCAGATGCTACGGAAGATCGATGAGGCTCGCGAGCTCTATCACCGCCTGATCCTGATGGTTGGCCCGGCGGGAAGCGGGAAGACCACAGCCCTGCAGGACGTGTCGGCCTCGACCTCTGCGCCGCTCATCAACGTCAATCTCGAGCTGTCTCGTCGGATGCTGGACCTGACCGAACGCCAACGCGCTCTGCAACTCCGTCGGCTCCTGGGCAAACATGCGCGAGAAAGCGTCCTTCCGCGCCGTTCCGGAGTACAAGAAAATGATTGCAGCCGGGTGCTGAAGTCCCGGCTAGAACAGGCCTTTACACGGCCGGCGTACAAGCCTCTGGCTTTTTAAGGAAGATTGTGCCGATGCGATTGATTCGTAACAGCGGAACAGAACGTGTCATTGATGAACTCAATTCGACTCTCAGATCGGGAGATAGCATTGGTATCCTGAGCGCAAAGCTTTCGATATTTGCTCTGGATACGGTTTTGGGTGCAACGCGGGACAAGTTGTCAGCGCGTCTTATCCTGCCGTCGGGAAAGGCCGATTTGGAGCTTTTGGGAAATAATGCGGACCGCTCTTTTCGCAACCGGCTGCAAAACCATTGGTATGCGAGACGATGTGTTGAATGGTTGACTGTACACGCACAAATCCGCTGGACAACTGGGGCAGTGCCGCAAGGTGTCATATTGATCCAGGATGACAAAGGGGGGGCAAAAAAGGTGCTGATAGGCGCTTTTTCGTTCACCACCGATGGTCTCGGAATGGCGCCCGGCAACCCGCTGGGTCTGATCCAGGTCGCTGATACTGACGAGGAAGCCACTGGACTTTCAGAATGGTTTGTGAGCCTTTGGAATGAACTTCCTGCGGAAGCGGATGCAAAAAAACGCCTACTCGATGCGGTCAGGGAGATTTTCAAAGAACGCCCTCCCTATTCAATTTATGTCTTGATATTGTACAAC
>NZ_JBWOPL010000106.1:0-9578 GCF_056451265.1 Rhodocaloribacter sp.
GACGACCAGGGCAACTCGACCGAGGGGCTGGCCGAGATCATCATTGGGAAACAGCGAAACGGTCCCATCGGAGACGTGCGGCTGGCCTTCGTGAAGAACTTCGCCCGCTTCGAAAACCTCACGATGCACTACGCGCCGGACGGCTTCGACCAGGGCGGCATGGACATGGGCGGCGGCGACGGCGCGCCCGTCCCCCCGCCTCCCGACGCGCCCTTCTGAGCCGTTACGAATCTTCGAGCGTAGGCGTGCGCCGGAGCACGACCGGCTCTTCGGGCGACCGCCGTCGCCGCCGGACCCGCAGGTTGAGCATCTCCACGAACACCGAGAAGCCCATCGCGAAGTAGATGTAGCCGCGCGGGATGTGAAACCCGAGGCCATCGGCGATGAGCGCCACCCCCACGAGCAACAGGAATGAGAGCGCCAGCATTTTCACGGTCGGGTGGCGGTGGATGTAGGCGGAGACGGCCTCGGCGCTGATCATCATGATGACGATGGCGATGACGATGGCGGCGATCATCACGCCCAGTCGCTCGGCCATCCCGACGGCAGTGATGACCGAGTCCAGCGAGAAGACGAGGTCGAGCAGGAAGATCTGGATCAAAACGCTGGTGAAGGTCACTTTTTTACGCACGCGGTATCCTTCGTCTTCTTCGCCTTCGAGGTTTTCGTGGATCTCGTGCGTGCTCTTGGCCAGGAGAAAAAGCCCGCCGCCGATAAGGATGAAGTCGCGCCCGGAGAAGGCGTGGCCGAAGACGTCGACGAGCGGGGCGGTCAGGCGCATGATCCAGGCAATCGAGAGCAGGAGCGCGACCCGCCCGAGGAGCGCCAGCGCCAGCCCGAGCAGGCGCGCACGCGCCTGGCGGTGCGCCGGCAATCGGGAGGAGAGAATAGAGATGAAGACGATGTTGTCGATGCCGAGCACGATCTCGAGGGCCGTCAACGTGGCCAGCGCGATCCATACTTCGGGGTTGGTGATCCAGTCCACGGGCGTTTCTCCAATCGTTTGAGAGCCTTTCGGGAGGCGGCGGGCAATATACGATGCCGGGGTGGGATCGTCCCGCGCCATGATCCCCGGGGTCAAACCCTGCTTAATACTCCGGTCTCGGGTCCGATACCTCAGGCCCCCCCTTACCTTACTTACGGACCTATGAGCTTCGCAACCGAGTTGCAGGGCCGCACGGCGACGGTGCACGTCGGCGCGGAACTGGATTATCGAAACGCCGAGACGTTCAAAACCACCTGTGGGAATGCCCTGAACCACGGCGCCTGCATCTTCATCCTCGACTTCTCCGACATCCGACTTCTGGACTCGAGCGGCCTCGGCGCAATCTTTCACCTCTACCGCCGGGCATCCCGCAAGGAGGGCGCGGTGCTTCTGGCGAGCCTTTCCGTAGCCGCCGAGGCGGCCATAAGGGTGGTGCGTCTGACCCGCGTCATACCGTGCTTCCCTTCGGTGAGCGCCGCCCGCGAGGCCCTCAGCGCCTGAGTGCGCGAGGCCCAAAAAAGAACGCCCGCATGCGCTCCGAAGGGAGGACATGCGGGCTGTTCTCGCGAGGTGACGGGCGGATTCGAACCGCCGTACAGGGTTTTGCAGACCCTTGCCTAGCCACTCGGCCACGTCACCTTTGTTCGGCCCGGCGCGCCGTCGAGGGCCGGGGTTCCGTCTATCATGGGCACGCCCGGCAGGACTCGAACCTGCAACCTGCGGATTCAGGTTTGTGCCGGTTTCCCGACTCCCTGGACTATCCCTTCACCGTATCCCCGCGGGGACGTAGGTGGTGGCCGTCTAGTCTCTACACCTTCCGTCGATCTCGGCTTCCCACGCCGGAAGCCGCGCGTGAGAGTCGCCGGGATCAGCAATCTCGGATTGCCCGGCTTGGCTCGGGATTGCCCTAGAGCAGCCGACCTGCGGGGGCGGCCCTCCTTAGGTTTCCCCGAATTTGACCACGTTCACGCTGCGAATTTCTCCACAGCGGCCCACTTTTCGTAGAAGTCCGCTGCTCTATCCGGTTGAGCTACGGGCGCATAATGTAAAGAACACGGGTCGGGGTGGCCGGATTCGAACCGGCGACCTTCTGCTCCCAAAGCAGACGCGCTAACCGGGCTGCGCCACACCCCGCCGTCCTTCGACCGAGGTCCAACGTTGAGGTTGCGCGAGCCTGCGGCCCGAACCCCGGTCGATGCGGATCGTTGCTCAGCTGCGGGCGGCCTGCAATTCCTTCTGAACCTCGTCCACGTCCACCATCTTCTGGCGGAAACGGTACTGGCCGTTGGGTTTCTTCTCGGCGAGGACGACCTTGGCCATCCGGCGGGCCTCCGCCTTCTGCTTGCGCACCTTGTCGCCGAAGCTTTGTTTCTTTGCCATCGTTGATCCCTCTGAGACTTTGCGGTCAAACGCCCGCCCAAACGGGCCTCTCGGCGCAACTTACTTGATTTCCCGGTGAACCGTGTGCTTGCGAAGCGTGGGGTTGTACTTGCGCAGCTCCAGACGTCCCGGCGTATTGCGCCGGTTCTTCGTGGTCGAATACCGCGACGTCCCCGGCGCTTCGGTGCACTCGAGGATCACTTTCATCCGAACGTCTTTTCCTTTCTTTGCCATGACGAAAACCCGTGGTCTTTATGCAATGCGGCGCGGTCGCCTCAGATGCGCACGCCCTGCCGGCGGGCCTCATCGAGCACCGCCATGATGCCTTTCTTGTTGATCGTCTTGATCGTCTGAGCCGACACCCGAAGCGTCACCCAGCGATCCTCTTCCGGAATATAAAAACGCTTCTTCTGAAGGTTCACTTCGAAGCGGCGTTTCGCCTTGTTGTGGGCGTGAGATACGTGATTTCCCGCCACCGGGCCCTTGCCCGTCAACTGATCTTTGCGTGCCATCGTCCTTCTTCGGTTAGCGATGCCGGCCACCCGGCCCGGCCTCAGTCGATTCTCATCCGAGACAGAAAATGCCGCATGGGCGGCACAAGACCGTGAAGATAAGCCCTTTATCCCTCGGCGTGCAACCGAACGCCCCTCCCAAAAAGAGGTTCCTCTGCCAATAATCGGTGAAGGGCGCCGCCGTCACCCGTCGATCTGGACGGCCTGGGCGGGTTCGATGGCAGCCGCGCGCGCCGCCGGGTAGAGCGAGGCCAGCACGCACAGGGCCACGGCCACCCCGCCGATGAGCGCCACGTCGAGCAGGCGGATGGACACGGGGTAGGCGTCGATGAGGAACGACTCCGCGCCGGGCAAAGACACCAGCCCGAATTGCATCTGAAGCACGAGCGCGATCAGCCCGAGCGCCAGCCCTCCCCCCGTCCCCACGACGCCGATGAGCAGCCCTTCGAGCAGAAAGATGCGGCGGACGTCCTTCCGCGAAGCCCCCATCGCGCGGAGCGCCCCCACGTCTCGGCGCTTCTCGATGACGACCATCGTGAGCGAGCCGACGATGCTGAAGGCGGCCACCAGGATGATGAGCGTGAGGATGAGCGTCGCGCCCCATTTCTCGAGGAGCATCACGTCGTAGAGCGACTTCTGAAGGTCGTACCACGTGAGCACGGAGAAACGGGCAGGGTCGAGCCGGGCTTCGAGGGCGGCCTTCACGGCGTCGGCGCGGTCGAGGTCGTCGAGGCGAAGCTCGACGCCGGAGACGCGGTCGCCCATGCGAAAGAGGCGCTGCGCCTCGTCGAGGGCGATGAAGACGTGGCTCTCGTCGTAGACGGCTTCGAGCTCGTAGAGCCCGCGCACCTCGAAGCGGGTGAACGAGGGCCCGCCGAAGAGGCGCGTGAACATCCGCTCGATGGCGGGAGCGGAGAGGAGCGACACCTCGGAGGCCGGCCGGCCGCGCGCGCCCGGCGTAAGGCCGAAGCGCTGCCCGAGACGCATCCCGATCACGACGCCGGGCCGCCCGTCGCGCCGCGACAGATCGAACTGCCCCACGCGCGTCCGCTCGACGACGCGGCTGACGCCCGTCAGCGTGGCGGCGTCCACGCCCCGCACGATGACCACCTTGTTCACCTCGCCGCCGCCCTCCTGCACGAGCAACGCCTTGCCCTCGACGAACGGCGAGGCGTGCTCGACGTGCGGGATCGTCAGCGCGACGGCCATGAGCGAATCTGCCCCGCTGATCCCCCGCTCCTCGGCGCTGACGATGCGCACGTGCGGGTCGAAAGAGACGAGCATGTCCCGCACGAAGTCATAAAAGCCGTTCATCACCGAGAGCACGATCAGGAGCGCCGCCACGCCAAGCCCCACGCCCGCCATCGAGATGCCGGTGATCGTCGAGATCAGCGACACCCGCTTCGGGCTGACGAGGTACCGCCGCGCGATGAGAAAGCGGAAATCCATGCTTCGAGGGAGGGTTCGGAGAGGGCGTTCTTCGAAAGCTAAAAGTCGTGCGCGGGATCGGTGAAGAGGCCCTCCGGAGCCCTGAGGGGCATCACGATGCGGTCGGTAAGGATCGCTCCGGCGCTGCCCACCTTACGGGTGGCGAGGCGAAGAGGTCCGGCAGGCGTCTCGAAGGTCTCGTAACCGGTCCAGTCCCAGTGCGTGGGCGGCTCTCCCTCGCGCCCCTGAAGCACGTACGCCCAGTGCCGGACGAGCCACGAGGCCTTGTCCACATACACCCAGTACGTGTCCTTCGGCGTCAGCCCGACCTCGCCGAAGGTGAGGCGGATCACCTCCGTGGCGGCGTCGGAAGAGTCGGCCTCATAGGCCCGATTCACGCCGGGGTCGAGCATCTTCACCGGCATGAGCAGCCAGTACGTGTCGTTGATGAAGCTTCGATACGCGGAAGCGAGCAGCCCTTCGTTCTCCGTCGAATCGACCGGGGCGCCGTTGCGGAAGGCCGTGCCTGCTTTCGTGTTCACGTTGAAAAGGACCGTGTACGTCGTGTCGGCGCCGCGTGTCCATCGGAGCCGGTAGGCGCCCGTCTTCCGATCCCAGAAATGCTTCCGGCCGGGGCGCCGCTGACCGCCCTCCGGCTGAAAGGTAAACTCGAAGCCGAGATACCGCAGTTGCGCCCAGGCTTCGGGGCCGCCCATGGCGTCGTAGACACGCATCGCCACGGAGTCGGCATGCGTCTCGAGCGGCGGCAGCGTGACGGACACGGCGGGCGGGGGGCTTTTCTCACGAGAAGGCTCGCATCCGAGGGCGAGCACGAGAACGGCGAGGAGAACCGGCAGGAAGGGGGAGAAACGAGAACGAGCGTTCATGGCACACAGAGATAAGCGGTGGGGAAGGAGTGGCGACCAAGATAGGAAACGGAAGAATCACACACCCGGCCCCTCAGAACAAAGCTTTGCCGGACGGGTTTCGATAACCCGCCCCTCAGAGAAAAACCCGCATCATGCCGGCGCTGTCCCACATTCGCACCCGGCGCCTTTTCCGCGCCTCCTGCCTCGTCGCCCTCGCGCTCGCCTGCGCGCAGACGACGCGCGCGCAGACGCAAGAGGATGGGGAGAAGAAAAACCCGTACGGGACGGGCCTCGGCGCACAGGTCTTGCTCACGAACAGCGGCTTCGGGCTCGGCGGCTACTATCACCACACCCTCACCGCGTCGATGTCGTTTCTCGCGGAGATGAGCCTCGGGGCAGGCAAGGACGAACGCGAGGTCGCCTTCTTCGACCGCTTCGGGCAAAAAGACATCCCGAACAAAGCCAATTATCTCCTCATGCTGCCCGCCCAGATCGGCATTCAACAGCGGCTCTTCAAAGAAAGCATCGAGGACAACTTCCGCCCGTACCTCCAGCTTTCCTCCGGCCCGACGCTCGGGTGGGAATACCCGTACTTCCGCGATGACAACGACAACGGCGTGCTCGACGACGGAGAACGGATCTACGACTCGCTCAGCGCCTTGCCGAAGGGACGGATGCGCCTCGGCCTCGGCGGCACGGTGGCCCTCGGCGCAAACTTCGGGCGCAGCCAAAAGGTGTCCCAGGGCGTCCGTCTCGGCTATACGTTCACGTACTTCTTCGACGGCATCCAGCTCCTCGAACCGGACATCCAGGAGGCCCGGCACTTTTTCGGCTCCCCCTCCATCAGCATTCTCTTCGGGAAGCTGTTCTGATCACACATTGAACCGGAACAGCAGCACATCGCCGTCCTCGACCACGTACTCCTTGCCCTCCGAGCGCATCGCTCCGGCCTCGCGGGCCTTCGCCTCCGTGCCGTACCGCTCGTAGTCGGCAAACTTGATCGTCTCGGCGCGGATGAAGCCGCGTTCGAAGTCGGTGTGGATCTCGCCGGCGGCGGCGGGCGCTTTCGTGCCCGTCCGGATCGTCCATGCCCGGGCCTCCTTCGGACCTACGGTGAAGAAGGTGATGAGCCCGAGCAGGTCGTAGGCGGCGCGGATGAGCCGTTCGAGGCCGGAGCGTTCGAGGCCCGCCTCCGCGAGAAACTCGGCGCGCTCCTCCGGATCGAGCTCGGCGATCTGCGCCTCCAGATCCGCCGACACCACCACCACGCGCGCGCCCTCTTTTGCGGCGATCTCGCGCACGACCTCCACGTAGGCGTTCCCGTCCGGAAGGTCTTCCTCGGACACGTTGGCCACGTAGAGGACGGGCTTCGTCGAAAGGAGAAAGAGCGACTTCAGCCACAACTGCTCGTCGTCCCCGTGAATCTCGAAGGCGCGCACGGGTCGGCCCTCGCTGACGTGGTCGCGGAGGCGCTCGTAAAACGCCAGTTCGGCCTTCACTTTCTTGTCGCCGCTCTTGGCCGCTTTCCCCGTGCGCTCGATGCGCTTCTCAAGGCTTTCGAGATCCTTGAGCAAAAGCTCCGTCTCGATGATCTCGATATCGCGGGCGGGATCGACCGTGCCGGCGACGTGGACGACGTTCTCATCCTCGAAGCACCGCACCACGTGTACGATGGCGTCGACCTCGCGGATGTGGCCGAGGAACTGATTGCCCAGCCCTTCCCCTTTCGAGGCGCCCGCCACGAGGCCCGCGATGTCCACGAACTCGATGGTCGTCGGCACCACCTTCGCCGAGCCCGCCAGATCGGCCAGCCGGTCGAGGCGGTCGTCGGGCACGGGCACGACGCCGACGTTCGGGTCGATGGTGCAGAAGGGATAGTTGGCGGATTCCGCCCCGGCATTGCTCAGGGCGTTAAACAAAGTGGACTTCCCGACATTCGGCAGCCCGACGATTCCACATCGTAACGGCATCTTCTCTATCTTGAGGACGCCCGTTCGGAAATAAACGGGCGCGGGGTGCGTTTCAAAACAAACCTCTCCGATATCCGGGCGCGGGCCTGATTGTTCCACCCGCGCGGTTAAGAAGGGCCGAAGTCTGCTCTCTGCCCGCCGCATACGCCTATGCTTCGACGTCTTCCGTTGCCTGCTTCCGTCCCGGCGCTCCTCGCTGCGTGGATGCTCGTCGCGGGCCTCTGTGCGGGGGCGGCGGCGCAGGCCCCGTCGCAAGCCCCGAACGGGCGTCAGCTTCAGGTCGGACTCGGGGTGGTCCCAAGCGCGGGCCTTCAGGTGGGCTACGTCGCGCTGCGGAGCTTCTACTCGCAGGAGTTCATCCTCACGGCCGACGTCTCGCCCTCCTACCGGGGAGGCGAGGGAAACGTACAGCTTTCGGGCAGCCTCGGCGGCTCCATCCGTATCCTCGGCATCGAGCGAACCCTCGGCAACGCCGGCTACCGGGGCTACGACCTCGACGTGGGCGTGCGTTTCGGACCCGCGCTCCTGTTCGCCTTTAATGAGACGCGCTTCACCAAAAACCAGCGTTTCAGCCTCTTTCTCGAACTCTTCGGGCGCTTCTCCACCACCCTCGGAGACGGCGTCACGCTCTTCGCCGAGGCCGGTTTCCATCGCCCCGCCTTCCGGGCCGGACTGTGGTTCTCGTTCTGACCCCTCCAATCGGCTCCGGCGGCGTCCGGGGTGCGCGGGGAAACGGCATTACACGATCCGCAATCCGAACCTCATCCCTGATAATCGACGGAGAGGAATGCGCGCTCGGGCAGGCGAACGGCGGTCAGACGCCCGAGACCGGCATACATGTGGTACACGCAGCCCGTGTCGATGGTGATGAGCCGTTCCTCGTTGAGCGGCTCTTCGAGCGGCGTGTGACCGCACACGACCGGCTTCTCCCAGGCCAGCTTCCGGGCCTTCAGGTGCCCCCGCTCCCACAGAAAAACCTCCTCGCCGAAGCGTTCGAGGTTCTCGGCGATGGTCAGGTTCGGCTTCAATCCGGCATGGACGAAGAAAAACTCCGGCGTGTCGAGATAGAGCTCCGTGGCGCGGATGAAGTCGATGTGCTCGGGAGGGATGCGGACTTCGTTGTCCTCGAGGTAGCTGTTCAGCGTGGCGATGCCGCCGTTGACGCGCCACAGATCGTATTCACCCCGGTCGAGATAGCCGAGCATGAGCGCCTCGTGGTTTCCCCGGAGGAAGGTGCATCGCTGATGCGCCCGAAGCGCAATGAGTTGGTCGATGACGCCCCGCGAGTCCGGCCCCCGGTCCACGTAGTCGCCCACGAAGATGAGGTGGTCGTCGGAGGCGGGTGCGAGGCGTTCGAGCAAAGCCTCGAGCGTGCGCGCGCACCCGTGAATGTCGCCGATGGCAATGAGGCCCATCTGTCGCAAAGAGATGAAGGGTGGTGGATGGGCAGCGACACCGTCACGTGGCGACGCGATCGCGGATCGAGTCCATCCCGATCAGCCCGCGCCCGGCCTTTTTGAGCCGACCCTCACGCTGAAGATCAAGCAAAACCGCGTCGAGGATGCCGTTGATGAACTTTCCGCTTTTCGATGTGCTGTATCGTTTCGCCACCTCGATGGCCTCGTTGATCGAGACTTTGGGCGGGATGTCCTCGAAGGTAAGCATCTCGCAAATGGCCATGCGAAGCAACAGCCGATCGATGAGCGCAATGCGGGAAATGTCCCAGTTCGTCGTGTGCGAAGAGATGATCTCATCCGCCGACTCGGCGCACCCGAGGACCCGCAGGAAGAGCGAGGTGGCGAATTCGAGCCCCGCCGGATCCTCGGCCAGATTCGGTTTAAGCCACGTCTCGATGATGTGCTCCGCATCGCCGCCGCCCAACTCAAAGGCGTACAACGCCTGCATGACACGCTCGCGCGCTTCACGTCTGCTGCTCATAGCCAATCACGCTTTCGAAGAACATAAAACGGTTCGCCTTTTTCGCCGGAAGTTTTCCCTTTGAAATCAATTTCTCAGAATACCCCACAGCCGCATCGATTCCAAATGCGGCGCACATTTTTGCAAAGCCTTAACAGGCCGAAAGAACACCGACGGCCGTTCTTTCGGCCTCGAGGTTATAATTCGCGGGGTTGGTGTGTTTGTAGTAATCTCACCCCTTCCGCCCTTTCGATGCGTCCCGATTCGAGCATACACTGGAATGCGTATCCGGCGGGGCTCATGGCCGGAGGTCTGGCCACCGGCATCGCGCTCGCCGACCGGCTGCCGGAATTCGGCTTCTGGACGTGGTTCGCCGTGGCGGCGCTCGGACTCGCGCCGGCGCTGCTCGCATGGCGGCACGGACGGCGGCGGCTCGTCACCCCGGCGCAGTTGATGCGCTACGGCGCGGTGGCGCTCACGCTCACGGGCCTCGGTGCGGCCCGCCTCGCCGCCGAAC
>NZ_JBWOPL010000107.1:0-24138 GCF_056451265.1 Rhodocaloribacter sp.
CGCCGGAGAGGTTCTGCGCGGCCCCTCCGAAGGCAAAGACCGAGACGCTGCCGCCGCTGATCGTGCCGTCGTTCGTGACGTCGCCCTCGGTGGTGAACGTGTCGAAGGCATCGACGTGGAGGGTGGCCGGGGTATCGACGACGATAGGACCGCCCAGGGTGACGGGGCTGTTGACCGTGACGACGTCGAAATTGCAGATTGTCGTCTGCTCGGTCACGAGCGACGCGCCGGGAGTCGTCCCGTCGATGTCGGTGCCCTGATCCACCCAGATACCGGATTCATACCGGTCCCAGGTGGCAGCGCTGTTCCAGTTGCCTGTGATGCGGCTTCGGAAGTCACCTTCGGAAGGCGGGTCGGTGGGGCATTGCGCCCGGGCCGTACCGATCGAAAGGGACGTGAGTAGCAGAAGGAGAAGAACGGTTCGCGGGGGGGGCATGGCTCAGTCCTCTTGACTGTCAAACGTGAATGATAGAAACTCATTTATCTATTATGGCGACAGACCGCCACGGAAATGGACATGCGGACCCGAGAATTCCACAACGTTTTCTGTTCGTCGCGAAGGGCGGTGGTGGAGGAGAGGAGCGCGAGCGTACGCGCGGAGACGGAGGGCATGCGTTGTGGCGCGGGCAGTGTGGGAAGGGCGTCGCGCCGAAAGCTTACCTGAAGGCTTGTTCAACCGCGTTGTGCCGTTCAAGCCGTGGCGAAATCCGTCGTTTACGGTGAAAGAACACGTCCACGCAGGAAACGAATTGGCAAAACAGGGCGACCCGCCATCCTGTATATCCCTGCTGGGCCATTCATTAATGGGCAGCAATGACGGTGATACGGGTGAAAAGCCGCAGCATACGCTTAATTTTCGCTATGATTACTGGATGTTGCGGTATCCAATGAGGATGGCTCAACGAACAAAACCCGCTGCCTGGAGAAAATCAGACAGCGGGTTTTATAGAGAGAGTGGAGATGCCGGGAATCGAACCCGGGTCCGGATGGCCGTACAGTCAGGCATCTACGTGCGTAGCCGACCTACTGGTTGTCGCCTGTGTCGTATGCCGGTCGGCAAGGCCAGACACAGGCCAAGGCTGATTGGGTCTCGTCGCTCGGGCTCAGCCGGAGCCGTTGCGACCAGTCCACCTGAAGTTGATGCCTCTATGCGCGCCGGTGGACGGGCCACGCTAGAGACAGATGACTAGGCCTGGTTAGGCCGCCATCGCGTATGCGTAATCGTTCGCATTTATCAGGTTCCTGGCGAGATTTACGAGCGTGCCAGGAAGCTCGACACGCAGCCTGCTCCACGCATCCATCCGTCGAATCCATGTCATCCCCATACTTGTAAAGAACATGTGCCCCCGGAGGAGCGACTATCTTTACACGCGAAAACCACCCCCGGGTTCCCTTTTCAGCCTCCCGTCGTCTCCCTGTCCCGGTCGATGGCGGTGCCGAGCAGATAGAGCCCGTGCGCTTCGAAGGCGCGGTTCAGTTCCGGCAGGAGGGCCCGGCGCAAACCGCCCTTCATGTAGGGGATCTTACTTCGCCCGCCGGTGACGTATTTGCGGTAGGGATGCACGAGCACGCGCACGTACCGGTCGCCGAGGGGGGCCACTTCGAGATAGGCTTCCGTCTTGTACAGTCCCCAGTCGTTGAACACGCGCGTCTCGGTCGCCACCACGTTGGGCGCGCTCGCCTCTGCGGGCGTCCATCCGGCCTCGACGAGCGCCGCCTCGATGGCCGCCCGGAGGTCCTCCGGAGCGTCGGACGGCGCGACCTCGTAGTCCCGGTACAGAGGGGAGAGCGAGGGCGAGCATCCGGCCTGCAGGACGAGCGCCAGCAAGACGACGACAAGGCGTAGCGGGGAGACGGTCATGGCAAAACCGGAGCGTGCGTCGTGGAGGCGGGAAAGAAGACGACCCGAAATGTAACGCGGGAAAACGGCTTCGGTTTGACGATGAGGGGCGAAAGCGCGGTTAGGGACGCGGATTTGCCCCCTCCGACGGGCGGGGCACAAAAAAAAAAAACGGGCAGACATGCTCACCCAAACATGCCTGCCCGCCGCTTCTAAGACGCGATGCGTTCACCCAAACACATCGCGCCCCACTACAGAAGCCTTATGATGCAGAGGTGCATCGGGAGCTTCGGACAAGGGGGTCTGCCGAAGCGTTTGTCCTGGGGATCAAGAGGCGTGCCGGATCGGCTGAAGGGGGAGAAGAGGGGGCAAACCGTTCGAATAATGGACAGCGCGGAGTCGCCGGGCGCCGGACGGTGTATGAAAGCCGAACACCACGCGCCGGCGCCGTCATGAGGAAAGGGCGAAACGGCGCGGGATGCCAAGGGTGCGGGCGAGGAAGTCGAGCAGGCAGGCATTGAACGCTTGCGGGCGCTCGATCATGGGCGCGTGCCCGCAGTCCTCGAGGAAGTGGAGTTCGGCGTCGGGGAGGCAACGCGCAAACGTTTCGGCGACGTCCGGCGGCGTGATCACGTCGGCGCGACCCCAGACGAGCAGCGTCGGCGCAGCGATGTGCCGGAGGCGGTCTGCGACGGTCTCGGCCTGCACGGCGCGAGCCATACGGATGAGCCGGAGCGCGCGGGTGCGGTCGTTCACCACGGCGTAGATCTCCTCGACGAGCTCGTCCGTGGCGTGCGCGGGGTCGAAGAACGTGAGGGCGGCTCTTTCGCGGATGTACGCGCGGTCGCGACGGCGCATCATGGAGGAGCCGATCGCGACCTCGTAGATGCCTGACGAGCCCGAGAGCGTCAGCGCGGCCACGCGGTCGGGGTAGGCGAGCGCGAAGAGGAGCGCCACGTGCCCGCCGAGCGAATTGCCCGCCAGCGCCACCGGCCCGTCGTGCACACCGTCGAGGAACGCGCGGACGTATTCCGCAAGGGACCGCACGCTTGTCTTCGAGGGCGGAAGGTCGTAGATCGGCAGCACGGGCGCCAGCACCCGGTAACGCCGGGCCGAGAGGGCGGCCACCGTATCCGTCCAGTTGCTCAGGTCGCCGAGCATGCCGTGAAGCAGGACCACCGGCGGCGTCTCCGAGTCGGGCCCCTCGTCGAGGTAGCGCATCCCGTGTTTTTCGAAAAGAGGATAAGGGGAACGGGGCATGAGAGGTTGCGGTGGTTCACCGGGGGAGACCGGCCCTCAGGCCGTGGGGAATGCCCGACGAGGTCCGGAAAGATACAGGCATCCGGCGGCAAAAAGCCAATCGCGCCGGCAAGGGGCGCGAGACGTGGCCGCCACGGTCCGAAGGCTTCGGGTAAAGGCCTGATCCTCAATCGGATCTTCAAGAAAAGCGAGAAACCGCGAAGACGGGCGAACGTTGCACGGGACGAACCGGTTTGGTATCTTCACGGGCTCGACAACAACTTTCTTAGACTGGAGGATTCTACATGCCGTGCGGTCGTAAACGTAAGCGTCATAAGATTGCAACCCATAAGCGCAAGAAACGGCTTCGCAAGAACCGTCACAAGAAAAAGAATCGTTAGGGTTTGCCAGACGCCTTATCATACATAAAGCTGCGGTCGGATTTCCGGCGGTGGCTTTTTTGTTATTTTTGAAACTGGCTCGGTCCCGGTCGGGTTTAACGCCGGAATGCCAACTTTTTGAAAGATAGAGATGAAAGAACACTCCTTGGGCCGTGTCCTTCGCGCGGGCGCCTGGGGCGTCCTGATCGGGGGCGCTGCCGGGTTTACGCTCGGAATGCTGATGGCCCCGGAAGAGGGGCGAAAGTTGCGCCGCCGCCTGGCCTATCAGCTGGAGAACCTTGCCGGGCAGGTCAGTGAGGTGGTGGATCAGGTGCTCAATCCGGAAACGATGGGCGAGGCGCGTCGGGAAGGCAAGGCCCTCGTGGCCGACGCTCAGGCCAAGGCGCAACGCATCCGGGAAGACATCGACGTGCTCATTGGAGAGATGCGGCAACAGCGCACCCGGCGTCACCCCTCTTCGACTTCCGAATAAACTGCTGCGCGCACGGCCCCTGCGGTCGGGTTGCGTAGCCGATGCCTATGCCCAACTTTGCCATTCTTCTGCCGCCTGCGGAAGGGAAACAGGAAGGCGGCAACCCCTTTGCTCCGGACATGTTCGACTATCGATCGTCGAGCACGTTCAACTATTTCAAGGAGCTCAACCCGGAGCGGCGCGCCCTCATCAATGCGCTCCAGAAAACGATTCAGGAGAGCGACCGGGAGACGCTGGAAAAAATCTTCGGGGTCAAGGGAGCACACCTCGAGGAAGCCATCCGGGTGAACCTGAACATCTTCAATGCCCCGCTCATGTCGGCGCTCGACCGGTACAGCCCCGGGGTGATGTACAAGGCGATGGATTTTCCCGGCCTGCCGACCGGGGCCCAGCGACGCCTGCTCGAACAGGGCATCATCTTCTCCGGGCTCTTCGGCCTGCTTCGCCCCGACGACCTGATCCCGAACTACCGCCTGCGCATGGACGCCGTGCTGCCCGGCGTCGGCAAGGTGTCGCACTACTGGCGCCCGCATCTGAGCAAGGTGCTCAACGAACAGCTCGAAGGCGCTTTCGTGTGGAACCTGCTCTCGGGCATTCATCAGGAGGCCTGGGAAGATGCCCATACGTACGCCGAGATGGTGATGGTGAAGTTTTTCATTGAAAAAGACGGGGTGCGCAAAGCCGTCACACACGGCGTCAAACCGTTGCGAGGGCGGCTGGTCAACTTCATCGTGCGCGAAACGCTCGAAGACCTCGAACCCCTCCTGACGTGGGAGCACCCCGACGGCTATCGATACGACGAGGCCGCTTCGACGTATGACGCGAAAACGAAAAGCCGCACGCTGGCGATGGTGAAAAAGGCCTGAACCCCTTCCCGATGGTCCTCCGACCCTTCATCCCGACCGAGGCGCGTCCATGAATCATCCCGTCGTTATCGGCATCGCCGGCGGGTCCGGCTCCGGCAAGACCACCGTGCTCCGACGCATCCTCGACGCCTTCGGTCGCGCGCGCATCGCCGTGCTGGACCACGACGCCTATTACCGGGACCTGAGTCATCTCCCGCTCGAAGCGCGCGCCCGCTTCAACTTCGACCACCCCGACGCGCTGGAGACGGAACTGATGCGCGACCACCTCGACGAGCTCCTGACGGGGCGTCCCATCGAGAAGCCGGTCTACGATTTCACCACGCACAACCGCTCGGCGGAGACGGTGCTCATCCATCCCCGGCCCGTCGTCATCATCGAGGGCATCCTGGTGCTGGCCGAGCCGCTGCTGCGCGAGCGGATGGACATCAAGCTCTTCGTCGATGCCGACGACGACGTGCGGCTCATCCGGCGCATCCGGCGCGACCTCATGGAGCGGGGGCGCACCATCGAGTCGGTGCTCGATCAGTATGAACGCACCGTGCGCCCGATGCACCTCGAGTTCGTCGAGCCCTCGAAGCGGCAGGCGGACGTCATCATCCCGCGCGGCGGGCAGAACGAGGTCGCCATCGAGATGGTGCTCGCCCGCATCGCGTCCCTTCTGCAGAAAGCCGCCGAACCCGCCGTTTCCTGAGTCGGCGCCCGGGCCCCGCCGGGCTTTTCCTCACAGCCGATATACGGGTTTCCCCCACAGCTTTTCGATCCGCTTCCACGTCAGTTTCCTTCCCCTCCGAAGCGCTTCTTGGGGTATGGGATGGCGGGCGTCCTCCTTCGGGGCGGCGGACCCGCCGGCGTATGCCCCGTGCAACCTTTTTCATTATCGGGGAACGGTGCCATGAACATGCGGAAGACACATACCGGAATCGCAGGCCTGATCGTCGTGTTGCTGGCGGCGACGCTCGCAGTCGGATGCGGCAAGCCGGGCGAGGAGGCCGGCGGGCCCTCCGTCGCCACGGAGACCGCCGTCGCCGATCCGATCGCCCGGGGAAAGGCCTCTTTCGAGAAATACTGTGCGAACTGCCACGGGACGGAAGCCCGGGGGGACGGCCCCCTCGCGGAGCTGCTGAAGGTCCCGCCGCCGGATCTGACCCGGCTGAAGGTCAAGTACGGCTCGTATCCGGTTGACCTCGTGTATCAGACCATCGACGGGCGGGAGGCGAAGCTCGGTCACGGCACGCGCGAGATGCCCGTGTGGGGCAACGTGTGGACGGACCAGGATGGCGGCCCGGACGCCGAGACGCGCATCGCACAGCAGATCAACGAGATCGTCGAATACCTCCGGACGCTTCAGGTCTCCGACGGAGGATGATCACGCCGGGTTGAGGGTCATGAGCACCCGCACGCCTTCGAGCACGAGGTGCGGGGCGACGTGATCGACGGCGGCGACGTGCGCGTGGAGACAGGCCCCCCATCCGCCCGTGGCGACGACGACGGGCCGGTGACCGAGCCGCCCCCGGATGCGCGCGAGCATGCCCCCGACGCCGTCGAGGAAGCCGTACATGATGCCGGACTGAAGCGCCTCCCGCGTCGAGCGTCCGATGACCTCCTCGGGGAACTCGAGCGGGACTTCGGGAAGTTGGGCCGTGCCGGTGTTGAGGCAGCGATGGATGAGCACCGGCCCCGCGCCGATGGGGCCGCCGAGGAAGACGCCTGCGCGGTCGACCACGTCGTACGTCACCGCCGTGCCGGCGTCGAGCGCGACGACGCTTCGGGGGCCCTCCGCGTCTTTGCCGAATTGCGTCCATGCGGCGGCGGCGGCGGCGAGCCGATCGATGCCGAGCGTGTGGGGCGTCTCGTAGGCGAGCGTGAAGGGCAGCCGGAGCGCGGGCCGCACCACGAGCACGGGCGCGCCGGTCTCATGCGCGACGACGCGTTGCGCCATCTCCGTCACCGTGGGCACCACCGAGGCGATCCCCGCCCGCTCGATGCGCGCCCCGTCGAGCGCCGCGCGGAGGGCGGCGTCCCACGCCTCGGCCGGGTCGAGGCGGGTCAGCGGCAGGCGGAACGTGCGCGTGAGGCGCGGGCCGTCGAAGAGGCCGCCCTTGGCCGAACTGTTGCCGATGTCGAGGGTCAACCACATCTTGTGTCTCACGGGTTCGGAGGCGAGAAGGAGACCTCGCCCGCGTGGAAAAGGCGGAGGCCGTCGCCGGTCTCGACGCGGAGCGCGCCGGTCTCGGTGATGCCTGCGAGGACGCCGCGCACGGGCGCGCGGGTTCCGGCGAGGTAGAGCGTGGCGCGACGACCAAGGCCGGTCAGGCGCGCTTCGTAGGCCTGCCGCACCGCCGCGCCCCCGTCATGAACGAGCCGGTCGTATGCAGGTTCGAGGCGGGCGAGGAGGGCAGCCAGGAGCGGGGCGCGGGGCGTGCGCCGTCCCGTGGCTAGCAGCATCGACGTGGCGCGCTCCGCAAGCGCGGGGGGAAACGCATCCTGGTTCACGTTCAGCCCGATGCCGAGGATCACCGTCGGTCGTTTTTGTCCGGAGAAGGAGGATTCGAGGAGCATGCCGCAACATTTTCGGCCTTCGAGGAGCACGTCGTTCGGCCACTTGATCTCCGCATCGAGCGGGGCGGTGAACGACGCGACCGTCTCTGCCACGGCGACGCTCGCCGCGAGCGTGAGCAGCCCGAAGCGTTCGGGCGGGAGGGACGGGCGGAGGACGACGGAGAACGTCAGGTTCTGCCCGGCGCGCGCCTCCCATGTGCGGCCCATGCGCCCGCGTCCGGCCGTCTGGCGCTCGGCAAGCACTACGGCGCCCTCCGGCGCACCCTCGGCGGCCCACGCGGCGGCCTCCGTGTTCGTCGAACCGATGGTGGCAAAGGTGCGGAGCGCCCGCCCGAAACGGCGGGTCCGGAGCAGGGGCGCGAGGGCCCCGGCAAGCGCGGGCGGCTGTTCCATCGAAAGAGCGGCTGTGTTCGGAAAAATGCACGCCCGGCGGATCGGAAAACGAGGTCGTGCGTCAGGGAACGGGTGGAACGGTTCTTGACCGTAGCGGCGGAAAAGATAACGGATACGAAAAGGAATGCAAGGTCGAAGAAGCAAGCGCCGGGGCGTGATCCGGTTCGCCGGCATCGTGGCGCTCTCGCTCAGCGTGACGGCGACGGCGTACGCGCAGCCGGTGACGCGCTCGTCCCGCCATGTGATCCGCCCGCCCCAACTCAACGGCGAGTACCACCGCGCCGAGGCGGCGTGGAAGAGCGGAACGAGCCTTCGCGAAGCCAAGATCCGTCTCGACCGCGTCCTCGAGGCATTGCCCGACGATCCGGAGGCGCGCAAGCTTCGGGCGCAGGTGCTCCTTGCGCTCGGGAAGCCGAAAGCCGCTCTCGCCGACGCCCTCCGCGCCGTCACACTCGATCCGGAGGACGGCGAGACGTTCGTGATCCTCTGCGAAGCCGCCCGGCGGAGCGGCGACCTCGCGCGGGCCGAATGGGCGCTCGACGCCGCCTCCAAACGCATCCTCGAAGGGGCCGCGCTCCACGTCCGCCTCTCGTGGAACGCCGTCGCGCTCGAACGCCTCGATGAAGCCGAAGCCTTCGCGCGCATCGCCCTGGCCCAGGACCCCCGCATGAAGGCGGCGTATGAGCAGCTCGCCCGGGTTTTCGTCCTCAAAGACAAACCCGACGCCGCCGCCACCATCCTCGCGCAGGGCTTCGATGCGGGCCTCCTCGACGCCCACACCGTCCGCGCCGACACCCTCCTTCGCACGCTCGCCGACCATCCGAAGCTGGAAAAGTGGATGCAGTGAGTGGTGGATGGGCTTGCCTGCGGCTCGCCGTCATGATCACCCAAACACCCATAAACCGTCCCGGTTGCCTCTTCAAATTCCCCGCGGCGTGACGTATCATACCGGCGCGGCGACGTCTCCCGTCGGGCGCACGGACTATTGTGGACGCATCGGAGCCTTTCATGACCCCCCGACGACTCGGCATCGGCTTTATCGGCAGCGGTTTCATCACTCGTTTTCACATCCGCTCGTGGGAGGCCGTCCGCGACGCCGACGTCCGGGGCGTGTGGAGCCCGAACCGGGCGCATGCGGAGGAGGCGGCGGCGTTGGCGCGCTCGCTCCACGTCGGCGCGGCGAAGGCGTACGACTCCATCACGGACATGATCGCCGACCCGGACATCGACGCGCTGTGGATCTGCGGGCCGAACCATCGCCGGGTGGAGAACATGGAGGAGATCGTGCACGCGCTCAAGAGCGGCGCGGGCAAGCTCGTCGGCATCGCGTGTGAGAAACCCCTGGCGCGCAACGTGGGCGAGGCAAAGCGGGTGCTCGCGCTCGTCGAAGAGGCCGGCGTGCTTCACGGGTACCTCGAAGATCAGCTTTTCTCGCCGGGACTCGTGCGCGGGCGAGAGATCGTGTGGGCGCGCGGGGCGGCGCTCACCGGACGGCCCTATCTGGCGCGCGCCGCCGAAGAGCACAGCGGCCCCCACAGGCCGTGGTTCTGGCGGGGCGACCTTCAGGGCGGCGGCGTGCTCAACGACATGATGTGCCACAGCGTCGAGGTGGCGCGCTTCCTCCTCACGAAGCCCGGCGCGCCGCGCCACAGCATCCGCCCGACGAAAGTCTCGGCGCAGATCGCGAGCCTCAAGTGGTCGCGGCCCGAATACGTCGAAGTGCTCCGGCGGACGATGGGCGACTCGGTCGATTATGCGCACCACCCCGCCGAGGATTTTGCCCGCGCCACCATCTTTTACGAAGACGAAGAGGGCCGGACGCTCGTGGCCGAGACGACGACCTCGTGGAGTTTCGTCGGGGCGGGGCTTCGCCTGAGCTCGGAACTGCTCGGGCCGGAATATTCGATGTCGGTCAACTCGCTCGACAGCGGCGTGCGCGTCTTTTTCAGCCGGGCCGTCCGCGGCAAGGCGGGCGAGGACCTCGTCGAGAAACAGAACGCCGAACAGGGGCTGATGCCCGTCGTGGGCAACGAAGCCGCCGAATACGGCTATGAGGGCGAGAACCGGCACTTCGTCCGGTGTTTCCTCGAAGGCCGCCAACCCGAACTCGACTTCCGCGCCGGGGTCGAGGTGATGGAGCTTTTGATGACGGCGTACATGAGCGCCGAGCAGGAGCGCACCGTCGCGTGGAAGCCCGGGGACCTCGACGCGTTCGTTCCCGCCGTGGCGCGGGGCGCGTGGACCCCGTAAACGATCCCCTCTCACCAATCCCATTCGTCCCATGATGCATCGCCGAGCGTTCCTCAAACGCGCCGCGCTCTCGGCGGGGAGCCTGGCCGTGTGGCCGGGTGCTTCCGCCTTCGCCATGCCGAAAAAAGACCTTTTCGAGATCTCCCTCGCCGAGTGGTCGCTCCACCGCGCCCTCTTTGCCGGTGAGATGGACCACCTCGACTTTCCGAAGACGGCCCGGCAGACCTACGGGATCGACGCCGTCGAGTACGTGAACACCTTTTTCAAGGACAAGGCCCGTGACATGGCGTACCTCCGCGAGCTGAAATCGCGGTGCGACGGCGAGGGGGTGCAGAGCGTGCTCATCATGTGCGACGGCGAAGGCAACCTGGGCGATCCCGACGAGGCAAAGCGGCGGCAGGCGGTGGAGAATCACCACCAATGGGTGGAGGCGGCGCAGTTCCTCGGCTGCCATGCGATCCGCGTCAATGCCCGGAGCGAGGGGTCGTACGACGAGCAGATGCGGCTGGCGGCGGACGGCCTCCGGCAGCTCACGGAGTACGGCGCGGCGCACGGGATGAACGTCATCGTCGAAAACCACGGCGGGTTGTCGAGCAACGGGAAATGGCTCGCGGGCGTGATGAAGCTCGTCGATCATCCCCGGTGCGGCACGCTTCCCGACTTCGGCAACTTCCAGATCGCCGAGGACGAGTGGTACGACCGGTATGAGGGCGTGGCGGAGATGATGCCGTACGCGAAGGCCGTCAGCGCCAAGTCTCACGACTTCGACGCCGAGGGCAACGAGACGCATACCGATTATTTTCGCATGATGCGGATCGTCCTCGACGCGGGCTATCGCGGGCGTGTCGGCATCGAGTACGAAGGGAGCCGGAAGAGCGAAGCCGACGGCATCCGCGCCACGAAGGCGCTCCTCCTCCGTGTGCGCGAGGCGCTGGCGCCCGAGTACGAGTGACGACGCATCTCGGATGAGGCGCTATCGTTTGAGCGCCAGCGTCAGCCCGTCGGCGAGCGGGAGCAGGCTGAGGTCGATGCGGTCGTCGTGGTGGAGCTTGTCGTTGAGCGCCCGGATGTATCGCGCGTTGGCGTCGTCGGGGTCGGGGTCGATCACCTTGCCGCCCCACAGCGTGTTGTCGAGGCACACGAGCCCGCCCGGCCGGAGGAGCCGGAGCGTGCGCTCGTAATAGGCGTCGTAGTTCGGCTTGTCCGCGTCGATGAAGGCGAAGTCGAACGAGCCCTCGCGCCCGTCGCGGAGGAGGGCGTCGAGCGTTTCGAGGGCCGGGGCAAGGCGGAGGTCGATCTTTCGTGCGACGCCCGCGGCGTTCCAGTATTTCCGGGCGATGGCGGTGTACGTCTCGCTCACGTCGCACGCGATGAGTGTGCCGTCTTCCGGGAGGGCCTGCGCCACGGCGAGGGCGCTGTATCCGGTGAAGACGCCCACCTCGAGCGCCCGCCGCGCGCCCATCAGCCGGACGAGGAGCGCCATGAACTGCCCCTGTTCCGGCGCGATCTGCATGTTGGCGTTCGGAAGGCGGGCCGTCTCGGCGCGGAGCATCCGCATCACCTCGGTCTCCCGGAGCGAGTGGTCGAGGAGATATTCATAAAGTGCGTCGGTGAGTTCGAGCGTGCGGTTGGACATCGGGCCGGCGGGGTTCGTGGAAAGGGTCAGGCGAAGGCGCGTTCGAGACGGCGGCAGGCTTCTTCGAGCACGGGCATCTCTTTGGCGAAGCAGAAGCGGAGGTACTGTCGTCCGTGCTCGGGGTCGGCGAAAAAGGCGCGTCCGGGCACCGTGCCGACGCCGGCTTGCTCGATGAGCGTCTCGCACGCCCGCCAGTCGTCCTCGAAGCCCTCGCGTCGTCCGGCGAGCGGGGCAAAGGACGCCAGCGTATAGTACGCGCCCTCGGGCCAGGGCACCTCGAAGCCGATCCGTTCGAGCGTCTCGCACAGGCGCGCGCGCTTCGCGTCATAGTCGGCCTGCATCCGTGTGAAATAGTCGTCGCTCATCGTGAAGGCCTCGGCCACGCCATGCTGAAGGGGCGTCGGCGCGCAGATGTACATCAGATCGTTGAGCAGCCCCATCTTGGCGGCCAGCGGCTCCGGCGCGACGGCATACCCGAGCCGCCAGCCCGTCATGTTGTACGTCTTCGAAAACCCCGACAGCGTGATCGTCCGCTCATACGCGCCGGAGAGCGAGGCGAGCGAAACGTGCGCGCGGTCTCCGTAGACGATGTACTCGTAAATCTCGTCCGTGATGAGGTAGAGGTCGTGCCGCCGGGCGAGCGCGAGGATCCGTTCGAGCGCCTCGCGCGACCACACCTTGCCGCTCGGATTGGCGGGCGTGTTCACGAGCACGGCCTTCGTCCGAGGCGTGACGGCCCGCTCGACGGCGTCGAAGTCGATGGTCCATTCGGGGCCGCGCGTGGTCACATAGACGGGCGTCGCGCCCATCATGCGGAGGAGCCCCCGGTGATATCCGTAAAAAGGTTCGAAGAGGATCACCTCGTCGCCCGGTTCGAGGAGCGCGAAGATCGCCGCCATGAACGCCCCCGTCGATCCGGCGGTAACGACGACCTCGTCCACGGAGGAGGCGGGGATGCGATTGAAGCGGCGGGCTTTTTCGAGGATGGCCATGCGCAGCCGCCTGATCCCCGCATAGTGCGAATAGATCGACTGGTTCTCCTCGATGGCCCGCTGCGCGCCGCGTTTGATCGGCTCGGGCGTGGGCAGATCACAGATGCCCTGGCCGAGGTTGATGCCGTCGACGGCGTTGATCATCTTCGAGATGGCGCGGATGAAGCTTTGTTCGAGGTCGTCGGTGCGTGCGGCGAGTGGTTTCATCGGAAAAGCAAAGAGTGGGCGGATGGGTCGGGGCAATATACGCCGGTGGACGGCTGGAACCGCCGGGGGGCGGACGAGGTGGGGAACGCGCGGGGAAGCGAAAAGGTTTAGGGGGATGCTTCGGCCGGCGAAGGCAGCGATGCGCGGGCGCCGGAGCACACAGGTGGGCACTCAAAAGCCGGAAGGAGCTATGAACGAAGTTTTCATGCGGGAAGCCATTGCGATGGCGGTCGAGAACGTGCAGTCGGGGCGAGGCGGCCCCTTCGCGGCCCTCGTGGTGCGCGGGGACGAGATCGTCGGGCGCGGCACGAACCGCGTCACCACCACGAACGACCCGACGGCGCACGCCGAGGTCGTCGCCATCCGGGAGGCGTGCCGGCATCTTCAGGCGTTCCACATCTCCGGGTGCGACCTGTACACCACGTGCGAGCCGTGCCCGATGTGCTTCGGCGCGGTGTACTGGGCGCACATCGACCGCATCTTCTTTGCCGCCACCCGCGACGACGCCGAAAACGCAGGCTTCATCGACGGGGAGATCTATGAGGAACTCTGCCGCCCTCCCGAGACGCGTCGGATCGACATGGTCCCGCTCCTCCGCGAGGAAGGCGGACGCCCCTTCGAGGCGTGGCACGCTCATCAGGGACGCATCGAGTACTGAGCGCGGGCGGCACATGCGCCCCTGACGGCAAGCCCGCGATTACGCTTCGAGGGCTTCGAGCGTCTCGGGCAGGCCTTCTTCGAGCGGGCGCGGATCGTAGCCGAGTTCGCGGCGGGCTTTCTCGTTCGAGGCGACGTACGTCACGCCGGCGGTCACGCGCAGGCTCTCCGAGGCGTACGTTGGCGGCAGCGGCAGTGCCTTCTCGGCGAAGCTCGCCAGCTTTGCCATGCCGCGCATGACGCCGGGGCCGAGGCGGATGCGGGGCGCCTTCCGCCCGGTGATGCGCTCGGCGAGTTCGAAGGCCTCCGTCAGCGTATGGGGAGGGCCGGCGAGGATGTAGCTCTCTCCCGGACGGCCCTTCTCCATCGCCAGCAAGTGGCCGCGCGCCACGTCGTCCACGTGCGCCCAGCAATACGTGGTCGCGAGGGGGAGTGCCGGGAGTCGCCCCCGGAGGTATTGCCGGAAGGTCTCGGCGACGGCGCTCGTGTCGCCGGGGCCGTAGACGAGGCCGGGCATCACCACGACGAGCGGCAAGCCCGCCTCCATCATCGGCAGGGCCACCTCATAGTGCGCCTCCCACTTCGTCCGGTCGTACGTGCTCAGGTGGGGACCGTCGTACCGGTAGGTCTCGTCCACCATGCGCCCCTTCGTGTCCGAAAAAACGGCGATGGTGCTCGTGTATACGCCCTTCGGGATGCCGAGCTCCTGCATGAGCGTGAGCACGTTCCGCGTGCCTTCGACGTTGATCCGCTCGGCCATCGACGCGTCTCTCGCGCCCACCTTGTACCACGCGGCGATGTGGAAGACGCCGTCCGCGCCGGTCATGGGCGCGCGCATGCACTCCCGGTCGGTGAGGTCTCCTTCGGCTACCTCGACGCCGAGTTCGACGAGCGGGGCGGCTTTGCCGGGCGTGCGCACGAGCGCGACGACCTCGTGCCCGGCCGCGACGAGCAGACGCGCCACGCGCCCTCCGATGAAACCGGTCGCGCCGGTGATGAAGTATCTCATGGGCTTCGGGGTCGGGTGAAGGGGGGCGTCCGGGCGCGAAGCGCGCGCCGTCAGAGACGGACCGAACCCGAGGGGGACGGGCCGAAAAGGCTTCGCGTTCCCCGAAGATCGATCCTCGGACGAACCGACGCAAGCGGGACGCCGGGCAACCGGCTTACCCGCAGGCGCGCCGGGCGCTTATGCCGGGACGGCGAAGACGTGCCGCGCCACCTCGTGCCCGATGACCCGCTCCTCGCCTTCGATGCGGAGCGTGAGCGGACCGTTAAAGGGAGCTTTCGCCACGATCTCGACGGCGGCGTGCGGCATCAGCCCCATCGATTCGAGATACGTCAGAAGCTCCGGGTCGGCGTCGGCGACCCGGCGGACGACGACCGTGCGACCGGTCTCGAAACCCGGAAGCGGGTCGCCCGGCGGCTCGGCGATCCGGCCGTCGCGTGTGGGAATGGGATGTCCGTGGGGGTCGTGCGTCGGATAACCGAGCATCTCCTCGATCCGCGTCTCGAACTCCTCCGAGATGTGATGTTCGAGGTGTTCGGCCTCTTCGTGCATCTTGTCCCACGGGTAGCCGAGGATCTGCCGGAGATACGTTTCGAGGAGCCGGTGATGACGAATGATTTCGAGCGCGATCTTCTCGCCCGCCGGGGTGAGCGTGACGCCCTTGTACGACTCGTATTCGACGAGCCCCATCCCGGAGAGGCGCTTGAGCATGTTCGTCACCGACGCCGAAGCCACGTTCATCGCCCGCGCAATGTCCGTCGTGGCCACGGCGCCCTCGCCGCTTTGCTGGAGCTTGTAGATCGTCTTGACGTAGTCTTCGACGGCCTGGCTGAGCCGGAATGTCCTGTCTTTCGTCACTTCGGAGCGGGATTTCACGCGAGAAGGGAGATGGTTCGGCAAACCCACTGCGTGCGTCTTTTGATCCTGCTCCGTTCAGACTTCGAAGACCGCGAGGACGGGCGCGTGGTCGGACGGTTTGTGCCCTTTCCGTTCGTCCCGGTCCACGTAGGCGTCGGTGCATCGCTCGGCCAGGGGGCGGGTGGCGAGGATGTGGTCGATGCGGAGGCCGTTGCCTTTCGGGAAGGCGAGGTGGCGGTAGTCCCACCACGAGAAGGGTCCGGGACCTTCATGGTGAAGGCGGATGGTGTCCACGAGGCCCCACGCGGTCACCTCGGCGAGGGCGCGCCGGGCCTCCGGATGGAAGAGCACGCTGTCCCGCCACCGGTCGGGGAAAGCGACGTCGCGGTCTTCGGGGGCCACGTTCAGGTCGCCGCAGAGCAGCACGGCGTCGTCGGGGGAGAAGTGTCGTTCGAGGAAGGCGCGGAGCCGCCGGAACCATTCGAGCTTATAGGCCCATTGCGGCGAGCCGACGGCCTTTCCGTTGGGCGCATAGGCCGAGAGGACGTGTCGTTCGCCGAAGCGGGCGGTGATGAGGCGGGCCTGCGGATCGTCCATGCCGTCGCCGAAGCCGAGCATCACTTCGTCCGGCGCTTCCCGGCTGAGAATGGCGACGCCGTTGTACGTTTTCTGCCCGAAGACCGCCGCCCGGTAGCCTGCCGTTTCGAGGGCGGCGTAGGGGAAATCCGCCTCGGTCGTTTTGAGCTCCTGCAGGCACACGACGTCCGGCGCGGCTTTCTCCAGCCACGCCAGCACCCGTTCGAGGCGGGCCCGGATCGAGTTGACGTTCCACGTAGCGACGAGCATCGTCAGGATCGGAGAGGGTTTTCGGGAACGCGCGTCAGAGGAGTTTCAGCCTGTCGGGATAGGTCTCCCGGATGAGCGCCCGGGCGAGCACCGCCGTCGGATCGATGATGGGGAGGGCCTCGACTTCGGCTTCGGGGATGGCCAGGGCCAGCTCCGTGCAGCCGAGCAGGATCGCCTCGGCGCCCTTCTCACGCAGGTGCTCGATGGCGTTGAGCAGGCTCTGCCGCGCGATCTTCGAGGGCGGGTTCGATTGCGCCTTCAGCCCGTACGACGGGTCGTAGATGGTGCGGTGGACGATGTGCTCCTGCACGTTCTCGTCCGGCAGCACGGCTTCGAGGCCCGCCGCTTCGAGGGCGCGCCGGTGCAGCCCGATGCGATACGAGCCGAGCGTGGAGAGCACGCCGATGCGGGTGCATTCGGGATGCTCCTCCTTCAAAAAACGGATGGTCTCATCGATCATGTTCAACAGCCGGAGCCGCGCGCCGGCATCCCGGAGCCGCGCCGCGACGACGTTGAAGATGCGGGGAGCGTGCGCGGTATTGCAGGGCATGCCGGCCGCCACCGCACCGAGCCGGTCGAGCGTGAGGGCAATCTCGGAGATGGCCTCGGCGGGGTTCGTCTCCGTCTCGCCGAGCAGATACGCGGTGCGGTCGGGGATGCGGTCGGGGTACGAAAGCAGCGCCACGGGGAGATGGTCGGCATCGGATGCCGCTATGGTGTGGTCGAAGATTTTCTCGACGAGGTTCAGCCCGGCATACGGGCCCATGCCGCCGATGACTCCGATGATCTTCTCGGCACTCATGCAGGTGAGGTGATTGAGCGAAAAAAGAGGCGGGGCACGCCGCCTCGGCGTCCGGGACAACGGCGGCGAAAAGATCCGGGGGGAAAGGCCGTTGAAGTATATTGATCCGGAGGGTGCCCGTCAAATCTCATGGACCTTCCGCCGGGGGTTTTCGGAAAAATTAATCGTCCGCGCCGCCGCACAAAGCCGGAACGACGGCAAACGGGCGCAATCCCGGCGGGAAGGTTTGGGATTGCCTGCGGAATGTCGGAACTTCGCACGTTCTTGCTCCCGATTCCGTGAACCATCGACGGCTCATCTCCATGTTTCGATTCTTTCGATGGATCCTCGTGTTTGGCCTGATGGGTGTGGCGGTCGCGCCCGCGCGGGCCCAGGGATCCGTCCGGTGGAAAAACTCCGATGCGACCATGACTGCTTCCGAGGATCGTCCGCGCGCCCGCGAGGTGGGGGTGGCGCCCGGCGTCTTGCCCCCCGGCCCGCACAACGCCATCACCGACGTCGCCGGCGTGCGGGTGGGGCATGTCACGCTCATCGAAGGCGAGGCCGTGCGCACCGGCGCGACGGCGATCCTCCCGCATGGCGGCAACCTGTATCGGGACAAGGTGCCTGCGGGCGTGGTGGTCGGCAACGGGTACGGCAAGCTCATGGGCGTCACGCAGATCCGCGAGCTCGGCGAGATCGAGACGCCGATCGTGTTGACGAACACGTTGTCCGTGCCGCAGGGCGCCGAGGCCATCCTCGACTATACGCTCGGCCGGCCCGGCAACGAGGACGTCCGCTCGGTCAATGCCGTCGTGGGGGAGACGAACGACGGTTTCCTCAACGACATCCGGCGGCGGGCGCTCCGGGCCGAGCACATCGCGCGGGCCATCGCCGAGGCCGACACCGGCGCCGTGGCCGAGGGCAGCGTCGGCGCGGGCACGGGGACCGTCGCCTTCGGCTGGAAAGGCGGCATCGGCACGAGCTCACGGCGCCTGCCGCAGAAGCTCGGCGGCTATACCGTGGGCGTGCTCGTGCAGACCAACTACGGCGGCCTCCTCGACATCATGGGCGTGCCCGTGGGGCGTATGCTCGGGAAATATTACCTCAAAGACGCGCTCGACGGCGGCGACGCCGACGGCTCGGTGATGATCGTCGTCGCCACGGATGCGCCGCTCTCCGACCGGAACCTGACGCGCCTGGCGCGGCGGGCGCTCCTGGCCATCGGGCGCACCGGCTCGCCCGCCACCAACGGCTCCGGCGACTACGTGCTGGCCTTCTCCACGGCGGCTTCCGTGCGCCGCACGCCCGGGCGACGCAGCGCCGTGGCCACCTACGAAGAACTGCCCAACGACCGCCTCTCGCCGCTGTTTCAGGCCGTCGTCGAAGCTACCGAAGAGGCCGTCTACAACTCGCTCTTCAAAGCGACCACCGTCTCCGGTCATCGCGGCACGGTGGAGGCGCTCCCGCTCGACGAAGTGTTGCCCCTGCTCGCGAAATAGCCGTGTAAAGTCTCTGCGAAACCGGACGAACACGCGCGTAACGGATCTTTGGGAAGCACCGTTTGTTTGACAGCCGCCTTTGGAAATGTTTATCTTAAAAGACTTGGGCATACACGCCGATTGCCCGGTCGTCTAATGGCAGGACAGCGGCCTTTGGAGCCGTATGTGGAGGTTCGAATCCTCCCCGGGCAGCCGATTTTGGGCGGGTTTCAGCAGAGGCCGTCGTCCGTCGTAATTTTTCAAGCCCCGTCTGAGGCGGGGTTAAACCCATTCTGAATGGTGCGGACGTCGGCTTGCGGCCGAGCGTCCGTTTGTTTCGGATACCGCCATGTTGGTCATGGATAGAGAACATCCCATCTCGCTTTTTTCCGGTCGTTCCAATCGGGAACTCGCGCGGAAAATTGCAGCGGCCTACGGGCGGGATCTGGGCAACGTCGGGATCAAGAATTTCTCGGACGGCGAAATCTACGTCCACTACGAGGAATCGATTCGCGGCTCCAACCTGTTCATCATTCAGAGCACCCATCCGCCGGCAGACAACTGGATGGAACTGTTCCTGATGATCGATGCGGCCCGGCGGGCTTCGGCGCGGCAGATCACGGCGGTGATCCCGTATTTCGGGTATGGCCGGCAAGAGCGTAAGGATCAGCCCCGCGTCTCGATCGCCGCCAAAATGGTGGCGAACATGCTCGAGACCGCCGGCATCGATCGGGTGTTGACGATGGATCTCCACGCTTCCCAAATTCAGGGTTTCTTCGACGTTCCGGTGGATCATTTGTACGGTTCCGCCGTGTTCATCGACTATTTCCGGCAGTTCGATCTGTCGAACCTGGTGGTGGTCGCGCCCGACGTGGGCGGCATCAAGATGGCGCGGGCCTACTCGCGCCGCCTCGGCGCCGAACTCGCCCTGATCGACAAACGCAGGCCGCGTCAGAACGTCGCCGAGGTGATGAACATCATCGGTGAGGTGGAAGGCAAAAACGTCCTGCTCATCGACGACATCATCGACACGGCGGGGACGCTGACGAGCGCCGCCCGGGCCCTGCGGAAAGCCGGCGCGCTCGACATCATGGCCGCGTGCACGCACCCGCTGCTCTCCGGACCGGCCTACGAACGCATCGAAGCGTCCGATTTGAGCCGCCTGGTGGTGACGGACACCATTCCGTTAACGCGCTCCTCGGAGAAAATCACGGTGGTGAGCGTGGCGGATCACTTCGCCGACGCCATCAACCGGATTTACACCGACGATTCGGTCTCGACCCTGTTCATCCCCTGACGGGAACGGTCGCGGCCCCTACGATACCATACACTGAGGATCCTAAGAGATGGACATTTTTACGCTTGAAGCCAAGCCGCGCGAAGTCGGCAAGAAAGCCACCCGCGCCGTGCGTCGCAACAAAGAAGTTCCGTGCGTGCTGTACGGGCACAACGTGGAGCCGATTGCCTTCTCGACTCCCGAAACGGCGCTCAACCCGCTCGTCTTTACGAGCGAGATGCACCGGGTGCAGGTGACGCTCGACGGGAAGTCGTGGCCGTGCATCGTGAAGAACATCGACTTCCATCCGGTCACCGACCGCCCGATTCACGCCGATTTCCAGGTGCTTCAGCAGGGTGAGAAGCTGACGCTCGTGTTGCCGATCCGCTACCACGGCACGCCCGTCGGCAAGCGGGAAGGCGGCGAGGTGCGCGCGGTGATCCACGAACTGGAAGTCTCCGTTTTGCCGAAGGACATCATCTCGCACATCGACGTGGACGTTTCGAACCTCGACATCGGCGAGGCCATCCACGTGGGGGACCTGGACCTTCCGGGCATCGAGGTTCTCGCGCCGGAGGATCAGACCCTCATCACGGTGCTCGCCCCGCGCGCCGAGGTCTCCGAAGAGGAAGAGGGGGCCGAAGAGCTCGCCGCCGGCGAGGAAGGCGAAGCGGACGTTTCCGAAGAGGAATAACCCGCTGAGACTTCGGCATTCGCCCATCGAGATCGACGTGAGGAGTTCGGCGCTTGCCGGGCTCCTTGCGTTTTCATGTGAGGGGGGCTGGATCCCGTTGCCATGGCTAGCGCCAAACGTATGATCATCGGCCTCGGCAATCCGGGGGCGGAGTATGCCGAGACGCGGCATAACGTCGGCTTCATGGTGGTGGACGCCGTGGCCGAGAAGACGCGCGTGACCCTCGCGCCGGAGCGCGGGAACGTGTTCGTCGGCTGGGGACGCTGGCGGAGCCGTCCGTTCGGGCTGGCCAAGCCGATCACGTACATGAACCTGAGCGGCCAGGCCGTGCGGGGGCTCGTGCGGCGATACGCCCTCGAACTTCGGGACATCCTCGTGGTGTACGACGACGTCAACCTGCCGGTGGGAAAGATCCGGCTCCGCGAGCGGGGGAGCGCCGGGGGGCACAACGGTGTGCAGGACATCATCGACCGCCTCGGCACGGACGTTTTTCCCCGTCTCCGCGTCGGCATCGGCGACGATTTCCCGCGCGGACGGCAGGCCGACTACGTGCTCTCGCCGTTCACGGCGGAACAGCGGCCCCTCATCGAGGAAGCCGTCCTGACCGCGCGCGACGCCGCCCTCACATTCGTCTCCGAGGGTCTGACCACGGCCATGAACCGTTTCAACCGGCGGTGAGGCTCGTCCAACCACTCCCATACGGGGCGTGGAACGTCGGCGGTGCGCCCCGGGCTTGAATAATGCGTTAAGCGCTATCAATTACGGGCGTGCGCGCAATATTTTTAGCGGCTCGCCTGGCGAAAGGCGCTCACACACCGTGAGCGCCGGGGCGTGGTCTCAGGGGCGAGGGAAGCGTTTCCGGGAGCAGGGGTCGAAAATCCCCTGTTTCGTCGTTTAGGTGAAACGCTCCCCTGGCATCGACGTGCGCCGGTAAACCCAATTACAGACCTGTTCCAACATCGACAAGGAGGTCGATCCCATCTATGAATACTCAATTGATTACAATTCTGGTGCCTTTGACCGGGCTGCTGGCGCTGGGCTATGCGCTGAGTCGCGCCCGGTGGGTCGGCAGGCAGGACCCCGGCACGAAAGAGATGCAGGAGATCGCTGCGGCCATCGCTGAGGGGGCCACTGCTTTCTTGCGGCGGGAATATCGCGTGCTGTTCTTCTTCGTGCTCGTCGTGGCGGGATTGCTGGTGGTGGCGAACCTGGGCAACCCGGACTCCTCGCCGTTGATCGCGATCTCGTTTGTGGCGGGGGCGCTTTGCTCGGGCGTGGCCGGCTTCATCGGCATGCGCGTAGCGACGAAAGCGAACGTGCGTACGACGAACGCGGCGCGCACCGGCCTCGGCGCCGCCCTCAACATTGCCTTCTCCGGCGGCCTCGTCATGGGCCTGAGTGTGGTGGGCCTCGGCGTGCTCGGCCTGGGGATCCTCTTTCTCGTCTACAACGGCATCTACACCGACCTCGGATGGACGTTTGCCAGGGTGGTCAACGTCATCTCCGGCTTCTCGCTCGGCGCTTCGTCGATCGCGCTCTTCGCTCGTGTGGGGGGCGGCATCTATACCAAAGCCGCCGACGTGGGCGCCGACCTCGCCGGAAAAGTCTATGAAGGCATTCCCGAGGACGACCCGCGCAACCCCGCCACCATCGCCGACAACGTGGGCGACAACGTGGGCGACGTGGCCGGTATGGGCGCCGACCTCTTCGAGAGCTACGTCGGCTCCATCGTCGGCACCATTGTCCTCGGCGCGGCCTTCATGAGCGTGCCGGCCTTCGAGAACGCTTCGTTCGGAGCGATCTCCGCCGTGTTGTTGCCGCTCGTGCTGGCGGGTGTCGGCATCCTCGTCTCTATCGCCGGATCCTTTTTCGTGAAAGTGAAAGAAGGCGGCAATCCCCAGAAGGGGCTCAACATGGGCGAGTTCGGCGCGGCGGGTCTGATGGCGGTGCTCGCCTTCTTCATCATTCGATGGATGCTTCCGGCGGAATGGAGCCATGAAAGTGTGATCAGCGACTTCACGCATTACACTTCGATGGGCGTTTTCTGGGCCGTGATCATCGGTCTGGCGGCGGGCACTATGATCGGTCTCGTCACGGAATACTATACGTCCACGCACACGAAACCGACGCTCAACATCGTCAAGCAGAGTGTCACCGGTGCGGCTACGAACATCATTTCGGGTCTCGGCGTGGGCATGTTCTCGACGGGCATCCCGGCGGTGATTCTGGCGCTCGGCATCATTGGCGCGTATTCGTTCGCCGGCCTCTACGGCATCGCCATCGCCGCCGTGGGCATGCTCTCCGTGACGGGCATCCAACTCGCCGTCGACGCCTACGGTCCGATCTCGGACAACGCGGGCGGCATCGCCGAGATGGCGCACCTGCCCTCGGAGGTGCGTGAGCGCACGGACAAGCTCGACGCCGTCGGCAACACCACCGCCGCCATCGGCAAGGGCTTCGCCATCGGTTCGGCGGCGCTGACGGCGCTCGGCCTCTTCGCCGCCTTCATGCAGCAGGCCGACATCAAGAGCATCGACGTGTCGAACCCGACGATCCTCGCCGGCGTGCTGCTCGGCGCGGTGCTTCCGTACATCTTCAGCGCCATGGCCATGGGCGCCGTGGGCCGCGCCGCCGGCGACATGATCAAGGAGGTCGGGCGGCAGTTCCGTGAGATCCCCGGGCTGCGCGAGGGCACGGCGAAAGCCGATTATGCCCGGTGCGTCGACATCTCCACGAAGGCGGCCATCCGCGAGATGGTGGCTCCCGGCCTGATGGCGCTCGCCGTGCCGGTGATCATCGGCTTCATCAGCAAGGACATGCTCGGCGGCCTCCTCGTGGGCGTGACCGTCTCGGGCGTGCTCATGGCGCTCTTTCAGGCCAACGCCGGCGGCGCGTGGGACAACGCGAAGAAGCGCGTCGAGAGCGGCATCGAGATCGACGGCGTCTTCTACGGCAAGGGCAGCGAGGTGCACAAGGCCACTGTCGTGGGCGACACCGTGGGCGACCCGCTCAAGGATACGAGCGGCCCGAGCCTCAACATCCTGTTGAAGCTCATCTCCATCGTCGCGCTCGTCATCGCTCCGCTGATCGCGTGAGGCAACGGCCACGAAACAAAGGAAAGGAAAGGCGTCTTCCTCCGGGGAGACGCCTTTCCTTTTGGCGGGGCGCACCCCGCGCAACGCATGGAGACGAGACATCGGCGATACGAAGGTCGAAAGTCGGGGGCCACTCTCCCAACTTTTCTTGAATTGCGGCGTTCGTAGGTCGAATCCCACGGAAGCGCTTTCGAATTCGTGCCGCTTGCCGATGGGATTCCGTATATTTGACCCTCCCCTTTCGGACGACTGCCCGGAAAGGAAGCCCTGCCGTCGGCCCGATGGGCGAGCCCTCGACGAGAGAAGCGACGGTCTCGGGGCGCACACAGCGGAAAAACAAGCGAGATTGCATACATCATGGCGAAGGTCGAAGTCACCATGCCCAAGATGGGCGAGAGCATCACCGAGGGCGCCGTGCTCGAATGGCTGAAGCAGCCGGGCGAGCGGGTGGAACTGGACGAGCCGTTGCTGGAGATCGGCACGGACAAGGTGGATACGGAGGTTCCGTCTCCGGCGGCGGGGGTGCTCAAGGAGATCCTCGTCCCGGAAGGTGAGACGGTGGAGGTCGGCACGAAGATCGCCGTCATCG
>NZ_JBWOPL010000108.1:0-67981 GCF_056451265.1 Rhodocaloribacter sp.
CGCGCTGCCCAACGTGGGCTTTCTGAACACGAGCGCGCTCGCCGTGCCTGCCCGGGAGGCCGAACGCGGCGGCCGGGCCTTCCGCGCGCGACTGGCGCGAAGCCGCGAGCGCCTCGGCCTGACGCCCGACGGCCGCGTGCGACACGACACGACCACGACGGTCTTTGCCGCCACGGGCACGCTCCGCGTCGAGGGGCGCGTCCGCGACGCGGCGGGCCGGCCGATGGCGGGCGTGACGGTGACGGCGCGCGGCAACCGCACCGCCGAGACACGAACGGACGCAGACGGTCGGTTCCGCCTGGTCGGCTTCAGCCGGGGCGACAGCCTCGTGGTGCGGCCCGTGGCGCAGTACCACGCCTTCACACCCGCCATCTTCCCGCGCCTCGACGGAAACACGCGCGCCCGCTTCGAAGCGAGCGAGCACCGCATCCCCCTCTTCGAGAGCGCCGCCGCCCTTCAGCGCGTCAAGCCGCGCCTCGTCGTGCGCGACCCGGCGACGTACACCCGGCGCTTCTGGGGACTGGCCTTGGTCTACTTCGCCGTTTTCTATGGCCTGCACCTCTTCTGGTTTTTCCGCCGCTTCGCGGGCGACGCCGTGCTCCTGCCGGTGGCGCATCTGCTCACGGGGCTGGCGCTGATGCTCATGTTCAGCCTTCAGGACCCCCTCCGCGACCTGATGCGGGCCGAAGGGTTCGTGACCGGGATCGGGGTCGGCGGCGCGCTCCTGGGCCTCGTCAGCGGGTTCGATTTTCAGCACAAGGGGTGGCGGCAACGGACCTTCTCCTGGCTCGGCCTCGGCGTGGCCACGGCGCTGATGCTCTTCCTCTTCGGCTCCGGTCCCACCGGCAGCGACGCCCGGGTGAACCTCGTGCTCCCGCTCTTCGGCAGCGTGCAGCCGGTGGCGCTCATCAAGCTGACCCTCGTGCTCTTCCTCGCGGGCTATTTCGCGCGGCACTGGGAGTTTCTCCGCGAACTCAAACAGCGCAACGGACTGCCGCGCGCGCTCCATCGGCTCAACCTCCCGCGCGTGCGCGATGCGCTGCCCGTCGTCGTCGGCATCTTCGGGGCGGTGCTCGTCTTTTTCGCCCTGCGCGACATGGGACCGGCGCTTGTCGTTGCCTGCACGTTCCTCGTGCTCTACGGCATCGCGCGCGACCGGTGGCCGGCCGTGGGTCTGGGCTTCGCGGCCCTCGCGGGTGTCTTCTGGTACACCTTCCGCACGCGCGCCGTGCCGATGGTGGCCGAGCGCATCGAGATGCTCCTCTCGCCGTGGGAAAACTTCGCGCGGGGCGGCGATCACCTTGCGCATGCCTTCTGGGCCATGGCCACGGGCGGCCTCACGGGGCAGGGCATCGGCCTCGGGCATCCGGGCTACATCCCGGCGGCGCATACCGACATGGCGTTGCCCGCCCTCGGCGAAGAGATCGGGCTGATCGGGCTCGTCGTCGTCTTCGCGCTCTATGCCCTCCTCGTCTATCGCGCCTTTTACATCGCCCTCCGCGCGCGGGGCGTGTACAGCCTCTTCCTCGGCCTCAGCGTGGCGCTCCTCCTCTTCTTTCAGGTGTTCCTCATTGCCGGGGGCGCCTTCGGCGTGCTTCCGCTCTCGGGCGTCGTCACGCCTTTCCTGAGTTTCGGGAAATCGTCGATGGCGGCGCATTTCGTGATGCTCGGGATGCTCATGAGCCTCTCGGCGCACCCAGCCTCGGAAGTGCAGTGCGAGGCGCAGAACCGCCATTTCCGGCGGCCCGTGCGTCGCGTGACGGCGGCGGCGCTCGTGCTCTTCGGCGGGCTCGCGGCCCGTGCCGGGTACCTCCAGACGATGCGCGCCGACGCGTGGGCCGTCAGGCCGGCGCTCGTCGTCCGGGGCGACGGCGGGCGGGCCTACGTCTACAACCCCCGCATCCTCGACGCCCGACACGCACTCACGCGCGGCACCATCTACGACCGCAACGGCATCCCGCTCGCCACGAGCCGGTGGGAGGAGGTCGAGCGCTTCCGTACGGTGTACGAGCAGCTGGGCGTGGACGTGGGCCGGATGAACCCGACGGATGCGCGCCATTATCCGTTCGAGGCCTTTACGTTCTATCTCCTCGGCGACGTTCGCACGCGCGTGAAGTGGGGGGCGAAGAACAGCCTTTATGCCGAGAACCGGTACCTCTCGCACCTCCGAGGTTATGACAATCATCCCCGGCCCGTCGAGAAACGGCGCACGCGCGCGGGCGCGGCGGAGCCCCTCGTGCGGTATGATTATGGGGAGCTCATCTCGCTCGTGCGGTACGGGACGAAGAGCGGCGCGGCGCGCGCGCTCCTCCGCCGGAACCGCGACCTGTACCTGACCATCGACGTTCGGCTTCAGGCGCGGGTGGCCGAGCTGCTGGAGGAGCGCGCGCCGGAAGGGAAGGTGGCCTCCGTCGTCGTCCTCGACGCCGCCACGGGCGACGTGCTCGCCTCCGTCACGCATCCCCTGCCCCGCGCCGCCTTCACCGATCCCGCCGCCGCCCATGCCGACGCCGACCTCTTCGACCGGGGCTTCGGGAAGGGCGCGAAGCCGCCCGGCTCCACGTTCAAACTCGTCACGGCCATCGCCGCGCTGCGCAAAGACCGGGACGCCGTCCATTGGACGCATACCGTGCACGCGCGCGACCGCTATGCCCGCCGCCACGAACCGACCGGCAGCGTGGACATGGCGCGAGGCCTCGTCGCCTCGTCGAACGTCTACTTCGCCAACCTTGCCCGCGAGGTCGTCGGCGCGGATTCGCTCCTGGCCACGATGGAGCTTTTCGGCTTCGGCCTCGGCGGCCCGTCGCTCACGCGGCGGCAGAAGCGCGCCCTCCTCCGGACGCCGGACAACCTGCGGCAGGCCGGTTTCGGGCAGGGACCGGTGACGGGCAGCCCGCTCGAAGCGGCGCGGGTCGCGGCGGTCGTCGCCAACGGCGGCGCGCTTCCGGAGGTGCGGTGGGTCCGCTATCCGAAGGGCGACCGGCGGCCCGTGCGATACGTGCTGCTGCCTCCCGACGCACGCATGCTCGCCGCCTTCATGCGCCGCGTCGTCACCGACCGCGAGGGGACCGGCCACCGCCTCCGCAACCTCTCGGTGCCGATGGCGGGAAAGACGGGCACCGCCGAGGAGAAGGCCTGGGTGCGGCGCGACGGCCAACGGGTCCGCGTGACCCTGAACCATGCCTGGTTCACCGGCTTCGCGCCATACCATAGGCCCGATGAGCCGGGCGGCCCACAGATCGCCGTGGCGGTGCTCGTCGAGAACGGCGGCGCGGGCGGCGCCGTGGCGGCCCCCCTCGCCGGCGCCGTCGCCGAAGCCGCCGCCGACCTCGGCCTCATCCCCCGTGACGAACCTCGATGAAGAAGCGGCTTAAAAGAGAGACGGAGTCCCTGCCGACCCGCTCGCCGGGCTTGAGGAACGCCTTTTCCGAACCTTTGCCTGACGAATCCTCGAACCACGCATCCTCGAACGTGTGCGCCATGACCTCCGTGAACGAACAGCTCTCGTACCGGGCCCGCGTCGGCGATGCGCTCGACGTGCTCCACCGGGTGCTTCATCCGTACATCGAGCGCGAGATGCGGCTCGTCTACGGCGAACGGTGGATGCGCGAGGCACGGGCGGCATTGCACAACAAGCCGGTCGAGACGTGGGACACGAGCGACCTGCTCACGCTCATGTATGCGAAGTTTCACCAGGTCTTCCGCGAGATCGGGCACGAGGGACGGAGCCGGGTGAGCCTCTTGCGCGAGATCCGAAAGCGATGGGCGCATCAGGGCGCGCTCTCCCTCGAGGAGACCCGCCGCACGCTGGAGACGGCGATCCTGCTTTTGCGCGCCGTCGGGGCCGACCCGGAGGCCGCCCGGCTGGAGCCGCATGTGCTGGAGTTGATGCAGATCGAGCTTCGGGAAAGGCTCCTCGCCCCCGGCGCGTCCGAGGCCGACGCCGAGTGGATGCGGCAGGCGCAGGCCTCCATCGAACGGCTCAAACGCGCGCACGACGAGGCGGCCTCAGCCGGGGAAGACGACGCGGTCGATCCGCTATGGGAAAAGGGGCTTCGGAAGCTCCGCGTCCTTTTCCGAAAAAAGCCTCCCTCCGAGCCGCTCGAACTGCGCCGGAGCCTCCTCGACGAGATCGAGCACGCCGCCGAGCCGTACCGCCGGTCGTTTCCGTTCCACGGGCTGACGCTCCACGTGCTCGCCCCGGACGAGGCCGCGCGGCAACGCTTCGAGACGGCGCTCGGCGGGCAGCGCGAGCCTTTCGCTGCGGCCGTGCTTCGTCGCCTCGCCGACGCCCGCATCCCCGCACCGGGCAGCCTGCACGTGCGGTGGAAGTTCCATGGCGCGCCCCCGCAAAAGCTCAAGGATCGGTTCGAAGAGCATCCGTACCACGTCGAATGGCATCAGCGGCGGGCGGCGGCGACGGCCACGCTGAAAGTGATCGCGGGGCGGGCCTCGAAAGAGGAGTACCTGATCCGAAGCGGCGCGCCGGTCACCCTCGGGCGGCAGGCCGAAGTCACCGACGAGCGGGGGCGCATCGTCTGGCGCAATACGGTTGCCTTCCTCGACTATGAGGATCCCCGCCTCGACGAGGACGAACAGCACATCCACGCCACCATCTCCCGCGTGCACGCCCGCATCGCGTACGACGAGGCCGCCGCCGTCTTTCGCCTCTACGACGAACAGAGCACGTGCGGCACGTCGGTGGTGCGAAAAGGGTTCCTCGTCCCGTTTCAGGTGCGGCGACAACCCGTCGCGCTTCAGGACGGCGACCTCATCTACCTCGGCAAGGCGAGTCTGCGTTTCACCACCGGGCGTTCCGGCGGGCGGTCCCGCTCGGGCTCCCGCTCCGGGGCGAGGCGGCGTTAGGCGCGCTCTCCGGCCGCGACCACGTCGAGGAGGGCGACGGTGATGTTGTCCAGACCGCCGGCTTCGTTGGCGGCGTCGATCAGCAGGGCGCACGTCTGTTGCGGCGGCGCGTCGGTGGAGAGGAGCTGCCGGATCTCGTCGTCGGAGAGCATGCCGTTGAGACCGTCGCTGCACAGGAGCAGACGGCAACCCGGCGTCAGCCGCGCCTGCGCGACGTCGGGCGCGGGGCGATGGAAGTCGTCGCCGAGGCTCTGCGTGATGAGGTTGCTCTCGGGATGGCGGCGCGCTTCTTCCGGCGTCAGGTGGCCGAGCTTCACGAGTTCCCACACGAGCGAGTGGTCGGACGTGAGCAGGTCGAGCTCTCCGGCGGGGGTGAAGAGGTAGCCCCGGCTGTCGCCGCTCCATGCCAGGAAGATCCCGTCGGCGATGATCCATGCCAGGACGGCCGTCGTGCCCATGCCCACGCGTCGGGGGTTCCGCACGGCGTCGTCGGCGACGGCCCGGTGCGCCGTCATGAGGGCCTCCTTCACGTACTCGAGCGCGGCCTCGTCGGAAGCGGGAAGCGTGGAGAGGTCCGAGAAGAGGGCCCGGACGGCCTCGACGGCGATCTTCGAGGCGTGCTCGCCCGCCCGCATGCCGCCCATGCCGTCGGCGACCATGAGCACGACCCCGAGCGGGCCGACGGGAAAAGCGTCTTCGGGAAGAACATCCCACGAACCCGCCGGAAGGTCGGTCCCGACGGCGAAGCGGTCTTCGTTGTGCGCGCGCCTCCGCCCGGTGTCGGTCTGAGCGCCGAGCCGTATGAGGAGAGGGAGGTTCATGAGGGGGCGAATCAATTTCCGCAAGGTAAATCATCCGTCGGCGGTGGGCAACCCCGGGCTTCGAATTACCGTGCGCGGCGGCCGCGCCCCCGGACGGCCGATGATGACGTTCGGAACGTCGGCTTCGAAGGGCGAAGAAGCGCACCGAATCGGGGGAAAACACGATTTGGCCCCTTATTTGCCGCGGCCGAGAGGCGTCCCGCTCTTCTCTCTCGTTTCCGCCGAAACCGCGTTTATTGTCCGATGTCCCTTCCCGAATGGAAACTCATCTCTGCCTACGGCGCGCAAATCTTGCCGCACCTTCCGGATCGCGCCGACGTGGCCGTAGCCGAAGTGGACGGTCACGGCGTGTGTGTGCGGATCAACCCGCTGGGCGCGTCGCTGTGGGGCTGGCAAAGGGGGGAGCGTCTGCCGGGCGAGATCGTCGGCATGCTCGGCGAACTGCCGCCGGAGGCGCCGCGCCTGTTGCCCGTCAAACCCGGGGGGTTGTTGTTGCTGGGGCTGAGGAGCGGACGGGCGGCGGGGTGGATCCTCGTCGGCTATCCCGAGGAGGAGACGGCGTCTGAGGATGCTCCGCACTTCAGGACCCTCGTCGAGCACATGCCCGTCCTCGCACTCCGGATGCGGGCCGACGGCACGGTGCGCTATGCCAACGCGGAGGCGCGGCGCATGACCGGCTATACGCCGGAGGAGATGACCGGACGCGCGTTCTTGCATGAGGTCGTCCTTGCGGAAAATCAGGAGCGGCTCACGGAGACGTTCGAGAAGGCCCTCTCGGACGGACACGCCTCGGTGCGGACGCCTTTTCGGACCCGGAGCGGGACGCTTCGCGTGGCCGAGATCCATCTTTTTCGGGCGTCCGATAGCGTCGGAGCCGAGCTCGAAGGCGTCGTCTTCGACGTGACCGAACGGATGGAAGTGGAGGAGGCGCTCTTTCAGAGCGAGTCGCTCTATCGCGCGTTCCTCGAACAGAGCCCCATCGGGATGCTTCATCTCGACGCCGAGGGGATGATCACTTTCGAGAACCATCCGTTCCGGCAGATCGTGGGCGAAGGGGTGGAGGATGCGTGGATCGGGCTGAACATCTTCGAGATTCCCGGCCTCGACCTCGGGATTCACGGGCCGGTGCGGGACGTGCTCGAAAAGGGAAAGGCTTTTCGCGGCGTGGAGGCCGCCTTCGAGCGCCGCTCCGAGGCGGAGGCGCGCCGTCTCGTCGTGCATGGCTCGCCGATTTTTTTGCCGGGCCGCGTCGTCGTCGGCGGGGTGCTGATGATCGAGGACGTGACGCGCGAGCGCCGGCGCGAGGAGGAACTGGCGCTCCGGGATCGCTACGGGAAAGCCGAGGGCGACCTGCGGTCCGCCGCGCTTGCCCACCCGGACGAAAACCGGTTCTTGAGGGAGGCGGCCCGCATCCTCGGCGAGGTCGCCCGAGCCGACCGGGTGCACCTGCTCCTTCACAACCCGGTCGATGCCCTGTGTGAGAGCCGCGCCGTGTGGGTGCGCGCGACGGCTCGAACCGATGCGCTGCACCTCCGGCACGACGACTTCCCCGCGCTCCGCACGCTCGAGGCCTCGGACCGGCGGCACGTCCACGCCTGCGGCGAGGCGGCGGCGGCGCGCCCGCTGCTGGCCCTCACCGGCGCTTCCGAAGCGCTGTGGTCGCTTTTCCATGACGGTGAAAGGCTGGGCGGCTTCGCCCTCTTCGAGCGCGTCGGGGAAGGGACGGAGCCTCCGTGGAACCACGCCGAACGCAGCCTGATCGATCACCTCGTCGGCGTTTTCGAGACGTTGTGGGCGTGGGTGCAGGTCGGCAACCGCTATCGCCAGACCGTCGCCGCCATCGACGACGGGCTCTTCCACTTCACCTTCGCCGAAGACGGCGAGCGGCACTACCTCTTCGCCACGCATCAGTTCGAGACGCTCGTCGGCCACGCGCCGGAGGCGCTTCTCGAACGCGGCCCTTCGGCCCTCCGCTGGCTCGACGACCTCGTGCACCCGGCCGATCACGCGCTCGTCCGCGCGCACGACGAGGCGCTCCGGAGCGGGCGCGAGCACCGCGTCGTGTACCGTGTGCGCCGCCCCGACGGTTCGACGCGCTGGCTCCGCGAGCACGCCACGCCCCACCGCGACGACGCCGGGCGCGTCGCCGTCAGCGGCATCATCGCCGACGTGACCGAGCAAAAGACCGCCGAGGAGGTGCTGCTTCAGGCCAAACAGGAGGCTGAAGCTTCGAACCGGCTCAAGACGGCGTTCATCGCCACGATGAGCCACGAGATCCGCACGCCCCTCGGCGCCGTGAGAGGCTTCGCCGAACTGCTCGCCTCCGAGCTCGAGGAGTGCGAGGCGCCGCTGCCGCCGCAGGTCCACGAGTTCGTCGAGGCCATCCGGGACCGCGCCCAGCACATGCTCACGCTCGTCAACGACCTCTTCGACCTCTCGAACGTCGAGATGGGCGCGGTTACGGTGCAGCGGGCGCCGCTCAACCTCCACGCCCTTCTGCGTCCCGTCCTCGACAAGATCGCGCCCGAGCTGGAGCGGAAAAAGCTCACGCTCTCCTGCGACTTCGACCCGGTCAACCCGGTGGTGGTGGGCGATCCCCGACGCATCGAACAGGTGTTCTCGAACTTGCTGTCCAACGCGATCAAGTTCACCGAATCGGGCCGTGTGTCCGTACGGACGCGGCGGCAGGAGCACGAGGTGCTCGTCGAGGTGCGCGACACCGGCGTCGGCATGGCCGAGGCGTACGTGCAACGCCTCTTCACACCGTTCTCGCAGGAGGACGACTGGCGCAGCCGCCGTTTCGAAGGCGCCGGCCTCGGCCTCGCGCTCGTCAAACGCCTGCTCGATCTGCTCGGCGGGCGCATCGAGGTGGAGAGCGAGAAAGGCCGGGGCACGACGTTCCGCGTCTACCTCCCCGCCGCGCATCGCACCACGTCCCGCACCCGTCCGAAGCGCGCCCGCCCGCGCGCCTGACCGGGCGCGTCACGTCGGAGACGGTGATCAGGGCTTCGGTCCCAAGGTCAACGGCACGGTGTAGGTAATTACATCGGTTTGACCAGGTTCGATCATGCCTGAGACCTTACCCAAAACCAGGTCTACTATGAACACGCCGGTAACAAAACCTGATACATAGGCCGTATGTCCATCGGGTGTGAGCGCAAATTCTGCCGTCACCCCAACGTCAAGGGTTCCCATGTAAGAATTGGTGCGTGTATCAAAAAGGAATAACTTCAAGCTGGGAATAACCTCTATGTTCAGATGAGTGCCGGGGTCCGAGACGTAGAGGGTGTCGCCGGAGGGGCTCAGCCCGAGCGAACCTCGTATATTCCCCCCGACCCAGGCCACGACCGAGTCCCGCTCCAGGTCGAGCACCGGGCCCCCGGCCACGTACAGGCGCCTCCCGTCCTGAGAGATCGCCATATTGTTGCGTAGAGAGCCCGTACTCGCGTAGGTGCGCACAACCGCGCGCCGCTCATAGTCGTAGGCAAAGATTCGCTTCTCGGTGTCCTTGGTATAGAAGATCGGTTGCGAAGGGTGAAACACGAGCCCTTGACGACTCAGACCCGACGTTCCGGCTTCGGCAATGTCCAGGGTGTCGAGGAAGGTAATCGTGTTGGTGCGCGTGTCGATCAGGCCGACGGGTTGGCCCGGCTCTTGAAACGTGTGTTCGACGAAGGCGACGAGCCCCGGCGGTCCGGGGAAGACGTTCACGGGGCGGTCGAGCAGCTTCCTGATGCGCCACGAGCGGGTATCGACGGCATAGAGCCCTCCGACGACTTCCGCCGGGCCCGGAGGAAGAATCCGCCCTTCGGCATCTCTGGCAACGATTGCTTTCCGTGTGCCCACATAGAGCGTGCGTCCGTCGTGAGAGACGGTGTGCGTCCAGACGCTGCCGAAGCCCCTCAATGTACGCACGACCTCGTTCGTGTTCGTGTCGATGACGAAGACCTCGTCCCGGCTCCAGTTGCCGGTGTAGAGATAGAAGCCGTCGGACGAAGGCGCGTCGGAGCCGAAGAGATCGCATCCGGCGGCGAAGAGGCACAGCGCGGCGAGCGGCAGACACAGGCGTAACGTCATGGAGCTTTTCCTCCAACCTTTCTCTATTTCAACAGCATCATGCGGCGCGTGGCGGTAAAGTTCCCTGCCGTGAGCCGGTAAAGGTAGAGCCCGCTGGACAGGGTCGAAGCCTCCCACACGACGCCGTGAAAACCCGCTTCGAGGAAGCCTTCCACCAGACGCGTTACCTCTCGTCCCGTCACGTCGTAAACGACGAGCGATACCGGTCCTGCTTCCGGCAAGGCGAATCGGATCTCCGTAGAAGGGTTGAAGGGATTGGGATAGTTCTGAAACAGTGCGTATTCCGCCGGAAATGAAGAGTTTGTCTTGCGGGTGATCTGCGTCTGGTTCGTTTTGCCGGCCGGAGCCAGATTGCAGCCGTTATAGGGATCGATCGCGACGTAAAAGGCGCCGGAGGTCGCCATCGTCCCGGTTGCATCGGTGACTTCGACCTTGAGTTGGAAATCCTGATCGTTGCTCACCGTAATCGAAGCCAGATCTCCACCGTATGCGGTCCAACTTCCGCAGGGGGGGGCATAGGGTTTCGGCGCAGCTCCGCCGGCACAGGAACTGAAATAGTACCACTGGTAATGCAAGGTTTTGATTCCATCCCATACGTCAGCCGTAAACGTTCCGCTTTGGTTGGGTTCGAGACAGGTCGGTCCATCCACGTCTGCGCCGGAGATGCGCAGGTCATAGAGGGCTTGATAAGCGTTGGCGCGACCATATCCGAAGTCCTGGTCAAATCCACTCGCGCCCATGTCGTCGGCGGTTGCCCGGATCGTGCTTACCACGTCATCATCGGTCAGCGCAGCTACCGAAGAGGACAACATCAGCGCGGCGATGCCGGAAACCTGGGGGCAGGCTGCCGAAGTGCCGCCGAAGTTGGCCGTGTAATTGTTCGTGGGCGTGGGCTCTCCAGCAGGGGGTTGCCAGTCGTATTCGGTATAGTTGGTCGGCGGGCAGACGCCATAGTTTCCAGGATTGTATCCGGGAGAGCCTGCGATGTCCAGGGACCACACGTCACCTCCTAGGTCAAGCCGGGTGTGGGCCTGGCCGTTGCAGATGCTTGTGCTGCCGACACCAAGATTGCCGCTGGGCGCGACGACGTCGAGTTCGGTGTCGCGCGGGCTGTAATTTTGAACGTTGCCGGACCGGTCAACGGCCCCGACCGTGAGGACGCCGGGGACGTTCGCGGGAAACGTGACGCAACTGTAATTTCCCATGCTGCGATTAGCGAAGTTTCCGGCAGAAAAGACGACGACGCTCCCGAGTCCCGAACGCCCCTGGCTCATGGCCTCTTCTATGGCGTCTCGCACCTGTGGAACGAAGTCCTGATTACAAACAGCCCCCACAAATTGATCAAAGAATCCCCAACTGTTGCTCAAAATGTGGGCGCCATTCATCCAGGAGAACTCGATGGCGCCAGCAATCTGGTCTCCCGATGCACTGTCATTTATGTTGTCATCAACACCATCATCGAAGATGCGCACCGGCATGATCTTGACGTTGGGGGCCATTCCGGCTACTCCTTTCGTATTGTGACTGGCGGCTATGAGGCCGGCAGCAGCCATCCCATGCGCTTCGTTGCCGCCGGGCGCACCTCCCGTTAAGTTAAAAACGTCGAAGCCCGGAACGAGCCGGCTCGCGGGAAGATCCTCGTGGGACGCAACCCCTTGATCGATAACCGCTACGATGATCGAGGAACTGCCCTTGGTAACGTCCCACGCTTCCGGCGCATCGAGGTCGATGTCGTTTGCCTGATTGAAGTAATACTGGTAGGTGAAATATGGATCGCCGGGGTTGCCGTGCAACTGTATGGGTAACACGAAGTCGGGCAGGGCGTACACGGCAGGCAAACTTTCAAAATATAGCTGGGACATCTCCAGAACGGATCGACCCGAAGCCGCCGTGATGCGGAAGGTATAGCGATGGGGGTTCGCTGCACTGATACGCACGACCTCTACATGATGACGCCGGTTCAGTCTTTCTATTTGCTCCGGTGTTACGGACGGCTCGAATCGCACCACGAATTGATCGAAAGGAATAGATTCTATTCCGTCGTTCAGGTATACCGGACTTACGACAGCCACTTCCGGCTTTGCATCCAAAGTCTCCACATAGCGTCCTACATCTTCAAGAGAAGTTTCCGGGCTTAGTTGACCGATAAAGAAATTCGGCGCGGCGCGCAAGGAATTGATAGTGGTAACGGGTACAATGGTGGTCAACAGATTGGCTACGTCGCTATGCGAGGACGTATCTTTGAGTTTGATACTGATTTTATCAGGTGATACGTCAAGGAAGACTTTTTGGCTTCCTCTACCATAGTAAAATGGTTTTTGAGCGAAAGCAGGCTCATTCAAGCCGAAAACGAACATTGAGGCGAGTATGAAAACGTATACTCTCATCGCATTCTTCCTCCAACAGTTTGAATTGAGAGGTGTGTGCCGACAAAACGTGATCTTGCCCGGATACTTGAATCGAAGAGATCGGGAGAAGCGCTCGTAGGAGATATGACCCGATAGAATGTAAATCAAAAAAAAAAACAACGTAAAGGGATATGTTAGTGCCCTGTATTTAGTACCGGGCAATTTATGAGCGCATCCCCCGCACCCGTCCGAAGCGCGCCCGCCCGCGCGCCTGACCGGGCGCGTCACGTCTCCTTGCTCCGCTCCGCATTCGCCGGCGCGTTTCGGCCACTCGAATCCCGGTGGAAGATCTTTCTCCGGGCGTCCGCATACAATAAAAAGGTTGAACGGATGCGGGAGGAAGCATATGGCCGAAGTCGAAATACGGCGCAAGATCAACATTGGCGAGGTCGTCCAAAAGGCCCGCGTATTCAATTTCAAAAATGTCCCGCACGATGCAATGAGCGACGTTCCTTTGCCTCAGGTGGTGAGCCGCCTCTTTTCACTTTTGCGGGAGCGCGGGATCGATTACGTGCTCGTGGGCGGCATCGCCATGCTTCAATACGTGGAAGGCCGGAATACGGAAGACATCGACCTGATTGTGGCCGAGGAAGCCCTGGAAAAGTTGCCGGAAATCATCGTGTCGGGACGGGACGCATATTTCGCGCGCGGGACCTTCTCCGGGCTGAAAATCGATTTTCTGTTGACGAACAATCCCTTCTTTGAGCACGTCCGGAGGCGTCACGTCGTCCGGCATTCGTTTTACGAAGAAGACATCCTGACCGCTTCCGTAGAGGGTCTGTTGCTCCTCAAAGGGTACGCGCTGCCCTCGCTCTATCGTCAGGGGAGTTTCACGCGCGTCGGGCTTTACGAAAACGACATCGCCACGCTGATTTACGCATACCGCCCCGACCTCGGGACGCTCTTCGAGGAATGGGCGCCCTTCATGAGCGCCGCCGACCTGAGCGCGCTTCGCGGGATCATCGATGAAATCATGGAGCGCATCGAGCGTTTCAGCCGGGGCCTGGGCGAAGACGAAACCGCTGAGGGGTGAAGCCGATATGGATCATTTGGAAAAAGAGTTGTCTCGTAAACCACCTACACTTCTCTACCACTATACCTCTCAGAGAGGTCTTCTTGGGATTCTTAAAAATAAGATACTATCGGACATGGTGAGACGTTGCCGATATGGATTTGGGATTTCGATTCAATAAGGAATGACTTCATTTAAAGCCGTCGTGAGCAGGAGAGACGTTGTCGCGGTCACGTCTCCGCATCGCCCTCCGCATTCGTCAGCGCGATGCGCACGTTCCGGAGGAACCCTTCGAGCTTGGCGCGCTTGACCGGGCTCTTGCGAAAGCGGCGGCGGAATTCCTCCAGGTCCAGCTCGATCCACTCGCGCAGTTCCGTATCCGTCACGCCGGGGCGCGGGGCATAGCGGGGCTCGGCCGTCGGGCGCTTGAACTTGTTCCACGGGCAGACGTCCTGGCACACGTCGCACCCGAAGATCCACGTGCCCATGCCGGGTTGAAGCGCTTGCGGAATGTCGTCGCCGCGATGCTCGATGGTGAGGTACGAGATGCACCGGTTCGCGTCGACCACGTACGGCTGCACGATGGCGTCGGTGGGGCAGGCGTCGAGGCAGCGGGTGCACGCGCCGCAGTAGTCGGGGATCGGCCCGTCGGGCGGCAGCGGGACGTCGACGATGAGCTCGCCGAGGAAGAAGAACGAGCCGAGGGAGCGGTTGATGAGGTTCGTGTGCTTGCCCATCCACCCGAGGCCGGCGCGCCGCGCCCACGCCTTATCCATCACCGGGGCCGAGTCCACGAAGGCGCGGCCGCAGACGCCGCCGAGGCGCTCGTCGAGCCAGGCGAAGAGGCGGAAGAGCTTCTCCTTCATCACCTCGTGGTAGTCGTCGCCCCACGCGTACCGGCTGATCTTGCCGACGCGCTCGCCCCCGGCGTGCTCGACGGGCTGGTAATAGTTGTGGAGCACGGAGACGACCGACTGCGCCCCCTCGACGAGCGCGCGCGGATCGACGCGTTTGTCGAAGTTGCGCGCCATCCATCCCATCGTGCCGTGACGGCCGCGCGCGAGCCACGCTTCGAGGCGGCGGGCCTCCTCGTCGAGCCGCTCGGCCTTCGAGATGCCGCACGCGTCGAAGCCGAGCCGGGCGGCTTCGGCCTTGAGCGCGCGGGCGAGCTTTTCCTGAGCATGTGCGTCGAAGCCGGGCATGGCGGCGGGGCGTGGGGGAGGTGGAGGATACCCGGGCGAACGCGGCGGGATGCGTGGAGGTTCATCGGGACGCGCGGGTCACGAAAAAAGCGGGTCCGCCCGAAGGCAGACCCGCTCGTTCCTTAAGGGAAAAGAGCCTCGGAGGCGCTCAGTTGCGGACCGGGACGGTGTCGGCGCGGCGGTACTGGCTCGTGCCTTCCTTCTTGCTCGTCACGCCGGTGACGCGTCCGTGGCCCTCGGCGGTCAGGCGGCTGGCGGCCACGCCGCCCTGCGTGTAGAACTGCTCGACGGCATGGGCGCGGTCGGTGGAAAGCTGCTGGGCGCGGCGCTCACCCGGCGCGGCCCATCCTTCGATGCGGGCGTTCAGGTTCGGGCACTCGTTGAGGATCTCCAGGTTGTCCTGAAGCGCGGCCCGCGCCTCGTCGGTGAGCACGCTGCTGTTGCGCTCGAAGAAGGCCGCATTCATCTCCGTCACTTCCCGGCAGATGGCCGCTTCGTAGAGGCGGACGGTGATCGTCAGCGTGCGCGAGTCCGAGCCGGCGTCGTTCGACGCGTTCAGCGTGACGGTGTACGTGCCGGGATTGCTGAAGGTGTGGGTCGGAGCGGCCTGTGTGCTCGTGGCGCCGTCGCCGAAGTCCCAGCGATAGGAGATGGGCATGTCGCCGGTCACGCCGGCCTGGAAACGCACCGCCGTGCGCGTGTCCGGGTTCATGTTGTCCGCCGAGATAGAGGCGATTTGCGCCGGTACGGGCGGGTTGTAGACGACCACGTTGGCCTGTTTGGAGTCGGTTGATTTTACACCGCGGTTCGTCGCCGTGAACGTGACCGTGTAGGAGCCGGGCGCGTCGTAGGCATGGGTGGCCGAGGTTCCTTCCGCCGTCGTGTTGTCCCCGAAGTTCCACGTCGTGGTTACGGGCTGCTTGGCGTCCTCGTTGATGGTCGCCGAGAACGTGCCCGTCTCATGGGTCTGAAGGCTGTCCGGCGCCGAGATGGAGAGCACCTCGACGGGGACGCTGCGACAGCCGATCATGCCGAGGGTGGTCACCGCAAACAGGGCTGTGAGGAGAAACGGGAAACGAGGGTGCTTTTTCATGTCGAACTGGGTTTGATCTGGAAGGGAAAGGTCGTTGTTGCAGTGGGAGTGGGGTTCTTCCGCGAAGGGATGGCACCGGGAAGATAGTATAAGGGGAGTAACAAACTCATCATTTCACGAAAGATAAACAATCTTGCCGCATTTTCTGAAGGATGATGCGCGCCTCCTGGGGGAAAAGCGCTTCTTTCGGGGAAGGGCCGGGGAAATAAGAAAAGCCTGCCTCCGGGGGGAGACAGGCTGACGCTCTGGGGGGCGAACCGGCCGGTTCAGTCGAGCGCGTTGACCCGTTTTTCGAGGGTGCTTTTGTAATTGGCGGCCGTGTTTCGATGAATGATGCCGAAGGCGGCGAGGCGGTCGAGGTACGCCTTCACTTCATTCAAGCGTGCCGTCGCCTCCTGTTTGTCGGTCGTGGCGCGGAGCTTTTTGATCATCGTGCGCATTTTGGCCCGGTGGAACCGGTTGCGGGCCCGTCGTTTCTCGTTTTGCCGAACGCGCTTGAGGGCGGATTTATGCTGTGGCATGGGTGTTCAGGTAAAGTCTTTCGTCATGATCGTGCGCAAAGCCACACAAGGTACGTTGCCTTTGGGCGAAAGTCAAGCATGGCTTTTTCCGTGTGAGCGGGCGTGGAACCCGCGTCGGCGCGGCCTCGTTGAGCGCGCAGGACGTCCCCTACTTCGCCTGCGCCGACATGTTCTCCTTTTTGACCGAATTCACACGCGATCCGAATAGCACGTACACCGTCCTCGTGATGGATGAGGAGGGCATGGAGCAGCCGCGCCCCTACCGGGTGCGCCCGAAGCGCCTGCTGATGTGGTGGACGGGCACGGCGCTGGCGCTGGCGCTGGCGCTGCTCTCGCTCGTGATCTTCACGCCGTTGCGCGAGTGGATCCCCGGCTACGGCACCGCCGAGATGCAGCGGAGCGCCCGGCTCAATGCGCTCCGCCTGGCGGCCATGCAGGATTCGCTGGCCATGCAGCAGCAATACATGAGGCAGCTTCGGAACTTGATGCTGGGGCAGATCGACTCTTCGCTGGTCGGCGGCGAGCGAGCGCCCGAGCCGACGCTCGCCGTCTCGGGCGAACTGGCCGAGGTGGCCGCCGACCCGCTCTCCGAGGATTGGTCCGACCACGAGCAGCCCGCCCTCTCCCTCGAACGCCTCCCCGCCGCCGAGACGCCGCCGGTGACGCCCGTCTCCACGGCAGGCGAGCGTTACCTGACCCGCCTTCGCTTTCCCGTGCTGCCGCCCGTGAACGGCTTCCTCACCCGCGGCTTCGACGCTCGCACCGGGCACTATGCCATCGACCTCGCCGTAGAAGAGGGCAGCGTGGTGCGCGCCGTCGGCGATGGACACGTGATCTTTGCCGACTGGACGCACGAAGGCGGCTTCACCCTGGCGATTCAGCACGCCGACGGCTACGTCTCCGTCTACAAGCACAACCAGCGCCTGCTCAAACGCGTCGGCGACCGGGTGCGCGACCGTGAGGCCATCGCGCTCAGCGGCAACTCCGGCGAGATCACCACCGGGCCGCACCTGCACTTTGAACTGTGGCACAACGGGCTGGCTCAGGATCCCCGGCTCTATTTTCTCGGGCTCTGAGCCGCACCCGAGGCCTCGCATCCCCCCGAAAACAATGGCTCTATTTCGCAAACCAACCAACCGGCAGACACAGTCCATGGCACGACAGGCGAACGTTCCCGCACCTGCACAAATCAACATGATCGGCGAGGGCGCCGTGTTCGAAGGCACGTTGCGTGCGAAAAGCGACGTGCGCGTCAGCGGACGGATCATCGGCAAGCTCATCGTCGAGGGCAAGGCGATCCTGGCTCAGGAGGGGATCATCGAGGGCGAACTGGTGGCGACCAGCGCCGACGTGGCCGGGCGCATCGAGGGCGAGATCCACGTGAAGGAGCGCCTGCTGCTGAAAGGCTCGGCCCGCATCGACGGCAACGTTTCGACGGCGCGTCTGGTGGTCGAGGAAGGCGCGATGTTGAACGGCGAATGCAAGATGGGTCGGCTGGAGGAAGGCCGGGCCGCCGCGCTCAAACAGAACGGCGCAGCGGCCGCTCCCCCCCGAAATGCCGAAGACAAAAATGCCGAAAACAAAGACGCCCGATAAGGAGCCGCCCCGTCGGCCTTCCTCCGCTTCTCCAGAGGAGTGGCGCGCCGGCCTCCGGACGGCAGGGCCGTATCTGGGGCTCGGTATGCAACTGGCCTTCACGATGCTCTTCTTCGTGGGGCTGGGCTACCTCCTGGATCGCTGGCTCGGAACCTTGCCGTGGTTTCTCATCGGCGGGGCCGTGGTGGGCATGACGGCGTTTTTCATTCAGCTTTTCCGCGTCAGCGCCGAAATGAGCGCGCAGGCAAAGATGGAGCGCGAACGCAGGCTGGCGGCGCGCCGGCGGCGGGAACGCGGGGAAGAGGACGACCCGGCGTCGTGAAGAGGGCGCGCCTCGGGAGGGCTCCTCATCATATCTTCTTGCATTCACCCACTATTGCCCGTCCTTTCATTCATAATTCATTGCGCCGTATCGATCCCCTTGGGCGTTTCTGCGTAGTTTTGCGTGCTGCCTTTGAAGGCGAGCCGACACGAAACCATTAGCGCCTCAAGATGACTGCGGATCTCTGGTTGAGCATAAGTCTGGGGGCAGGTATCGGGCTGGCGTATGGGGGATTCAGCTATCTGACTTACCGGCGCGCGCTGTCCGCCTCGAAACGGCGTTTTCAGGTGATCGTCTGGGGCGGCATGCTGATTCGTATGTTTGCGGCGCTGGCGCTGATCGCGCTCATCGTGGCGCTGGCGCCGGTTCGACCCCTGGCGTTCGTCGGGGCCTTCTTTGCCGTCTTTGCGTTGTCGCTGGCCCTTGAAGTGTTCTTCTTACACCGCACGCCGCTGGCCGGGCCGCCTGTCGATTAATAGGCCGTCGGTGACGTCTGCCGTCCGGACGCTGTTTTTTCTGGAGTATGATGCATCCTTACTATAAAAACGTCCTGATCCTGCTCGTGGCGCTGCTGGCCTTGCCGGTCGGCGCGCGTGCGCAGGAGCATGAGTCGGAAGGGGGGATGAACCCCATTCACCACGTGACGGACGGCTACGTGCTCGACTTCGAGCCGTTCGGCGAGGTCGAGTTGCCGCGCATTTTCGTCGTGCGTCGCGCCGACGGGAGTCTGGGCGTGGACGTCTACGGCTCGACGCACGCCGCATGTGCGTCGGGGGAATACGTGCCGGCGACGGAGGAGGCGCACGAACCCGCCGGGATGGAGGAAGGGACGGAGGCGCACGGCGGGGCGGAGGAAGCCGGGGCCGAGTGCCTGGAGGCGGAACTCGTGCCGGCCGCCGGTCGGCTCATCGCCGACCTTTCGATCTCGCGGCATCTCGTCTTTGCCTGGATCGGCGCGCTCATCGTGCTGCTCATCTTCGTCAGCCTGGCCCGTCGCTACGAGCGCGGCGTCGGGCGGGACACGGCGCCCCGGGGCGCTTTCCAGAACCTCTTCGAGACGCTCATCGTCTTCGTGCGCGACGACATCGCCCGGCCCAACCTCGGCGACAAGTACCGGCGCTACCTGCCCTATCTGCTGACCATCTTCTTCTTCATCCTGACGTGCAACCTGCTGGGCCTGGTGCCCTTCGGGATGACGGCCACCTCCAACATCGCAATCACGGGAGTGCTGGCGACCTTCACCTTCCTTCTGACGCAGCTCGGCGGCACGAAGGATTACTGGAAGCATATTTTCTGGCCGCCCGGCGTGCCCACGCTCGTCAAGCCGATCCTGATCCCGGTCGAGATCCTGGGATTGTTCACGAAGCCGTTCGCGCTCGCCATTCGTCTTTTTGCGAACATGACGGCGGGGCACCTGGTCATTCTCAGTCTGATCGGCCTCATCTTCACGTTCGGCAGCCTCTTCGGCGCGGGGGCGGGCTACGGCGTCGCGCCGGTGAGTGTGGCTTTCTCGCTCTTTATCTACCTGCTCGAACTGCTGGTGGCCTTCATTCAGGCCTATATCTTTACGATGCTCTCGGCGCTCTTCATCGGGATGGCCGTCGAGGAGCATCATCACGAAGGCCATGAAGACTACGGTCTGCAGTCTCTGGCGACCCTCGAACACCCCACGCCGATCCTCGTCGGGCAAGACGGCGATCAGGCGCACGCCGCTGTGGCGGAGCCGGCTCCGGCTCACTAGACCCGGAGCGCGTGGTTATAGAAGCACCCTAACCGTACCGTCAACCAACACCACGATACAGGAGAACCCATGGAACCGACAGCTTTAGCATACCTCGGCGCAGGGATTGGCGCTGGTCTCGTTGCGCTCGGCGCAGGCCTCGGCATCGGTCGGCTGGCCGGCCCCGCGATGGAGGGCTCGGCGCGCCAGCCCGAAGCCGCCGGCGACATCCGCACGTCGATGATTATCGCCGCCGCCCTGATCGAGGGTGTGGCGCTTTTCGGACTGGTGATCTGCGTGCTGCTGGCGATCAAGTAAGCTCGCCCGGCACACCGCATCGTCCGCACCATAGCGCTCCGGCCCCTGCCTCCGGGCAGGGTCGGCAGCTCCCCGGCAGGCCTCACCGCCTCTCGGGGAGCTGTTTCCGCCTGTGGCCGACGCCCACTGTTTTTAACCGACTCTCGCAGAGGGAATAACGATGTACGACATCCTAGCCGCGGGGCTGCTCTCGCCGAACGTCGGCCTGATCTTCTGGATCACGGTCACGTTTTTGCTCTTGCTCTTGCTCTTGCGTCGCTACGCCTGGGGGCCGATCCTCAAGGCCCTCGACACGCGCGAACGCAAGATCGAAGAGGCGATGGCGCGGGCCGAGCAGGCGCTTGCCGAAGCGCGAAAGATCCAGGCCGACAACGACCGCGCCCGCCGCGAAGCCGAGCAGGAGGCCCAGCGCATCCTGCGCGAAGCCCGCGAAGCCGCCGAGCACCTGCGCACCGAAGAGGTCGAGAAGACGCGCGCGCAGATCCGCCAGATGCAGGAACAGGCGCAGGCCGAGATCGAGCGCGAAAAACAGAGCGCCCTCGACGCCCTCCGCGCCGAGGTGGCCGACCTGGCCATCAGGGCGGCGGAAAAGATTCTCCACGAGAACCTGGACGCGGCGCGGCAGCGCAAGCTCGTCGATGCGTTCATCGACGAGCTTCCCAAGAACTGAATGAGCAACGTTGCGACGTTCGAACGTTTTGACGTTGGTGAAAATCGATGAGCGAAATCACCATTGCCCGGCGTTATGCGCAGGCCCTCTATGAGGCCGCCGAAGCGGCCGGTCGCGTCGAGCAGGTCGATGCGGACGTGGCTATGATCCAGGCCGCTCTCGCCGCCTCGCGGGAGCTGCGGCGGTTCTTCGGGAGTCCCGTCATCTCGCGCGAGAAGAAGCGGACCGTCGTGGAGAAGCTCTTCGGCGGGCGCGTCGCGCCGGTGACGCTCCGCTTTCTGCAACTGCTCGTCGAGAAGCGGCGCGAGGCTCTTTTCCCCATGGTGGTGAAGGCCTACGGCGCGCTCCGGGACGAGCGTCTCGGCATCGTCGAGGCGAAGGCGAAGGCGGCGCAACCCCTCACGGACGACGAAGCGCGGGCGCTCGCGCAGGCGCTCGAAAAGATGACCGGGCGGCGCATCCGCATGGACGTGGAACAGGCGCCCGGACTGATCGGCGGCGTGGTCATTCGTGTGGGCGACACCGTCTATGACGGCAGCGTGCGGCATCAGCTCGAAAGCCTCCGCGAACGACTCGAACACGGCTCGTTTTTGAACAACTGAGCAAAGGCCGGGCGAACCGGCCAGAGCGGAGCCGCAAGTTTCTCAAGACCAGCAACCCTTTAGATAGAGACCAACCATGGCAACGGCGATTCGACCCGACGAGGTGACGGCGGTCCTCAAACGCGAACTGGGCGGCTTCGAAGCCGAAACGGACGTCTATGAAGTGGGCACCGTGCTCCAGGTGGGCGATGGTATCGCGCGCATTTACGGCCTGTCGAACGTGCAGGCGAGCGAGCTGATCGAGTTCCCCAGAAGCGGGGTGACGGGCATGGTGCTCAACCTCGAAGAGGACAACGTCGGCGCGGTGCTCTTCGGCGAAGTCGATTCGGTGAAGGAAGGCGACGAGGTGCGGCGCACCAGGCGCATCGCTTCCATCGAGGTGAGCGAAAGCATGCTCGGACGCGTCATCGACCCGCTCGGCACGCCCATCGACGGCCTCGGCGTGCTCACCGGCGAGAAGTACGAGATGCCGCTCGAACGCAAGGCGCCGGGCGTCATTTATCGCGAGCCGGTGAAAGAGCCGCTCCAGACCGGGCTGAAGGCCATCGACTCGATGATCCCGATCGGACGCGGCCAGCGTGAGCTCGTCATCGGCGACCGACAGACCGGCAAGACGGCCGTGCTCGTCGATACGATCATCAACCAGAAATCGACGCACGAGACCGACAGTCCGGTCTACTGCATCTACGTGGCCGTCGGGCAGAAGAACTCGACCGTGGCGCAGGTGCGCCGCGCCCTCGAAGAGAACGGCGCGATGGCCTACACGGTGATCGTGAATGCGCCGGCCTCGGCTCCGGCGCCGCTTCAGTACATCGCGCCCTACGCCGGCGCGTGCATCGGCGAGTACTTCCGGGATACGGGCCGCCACGCGCTCGTCATCTACGACGACCTCTCGAAGCAGGCCGTCGCCTATCGCCAGGTGTCGCTGCTCCTGCGCCGACCCCCGGGCCGCGAAGCCTATCCCGGCGACGTGTTCTACCTCCACAGCCGCCTGCTCGAACGCGCCGCCAAAATCAACGGCAGCGACGAGGTGGCCCGCCAGATGAACGACGTGCCGGCCTCGATCAAGGACCTCATCAAGGGCGGAGGCTCGCTGACGGCGCTCCCGGTCATCGAAACGCAGGCGGGCGACGTCTCGGCCTACATCCCGACGAACGTGATCTCGATCACCGACGGGCAGATCTACCTCGAAGCCGACCTGTTCAACGCCGGTGTGCGCCCGGCCATCAACGTCGGCATCTCGGTCAGCCGCGTCGGCGGCAACGCGCAGATCAAGGCGATGAAGAAAGTGGCCGGCACGCTCCGCCTCGACCTGGCGCAGTACCGCGAACTCGAAGCCTTCGCCAAGTTCGGCTCCGACCTCGACCCGGCCACGCAACGCCAGTTGCTCCGGGGCGAGCGCCTCGTCGAGGTGCTCAAGCAGGGCCAGTACGATCCGATGCCGGTCGAGCATCAGGTGGCCATCATCTATGTCGCCACGCAGGGCCTGCTCGACGACGTCCCGGTAAACCGGGTCAAGGACTTCGAGAACGACTTCCACGAGCGGCTCAAGCTTCAGCACGCCGAGGCGCTCGCCTCCATCCGTGAAACGGGCGTGATGAGCGACGAGGTCGCCGAGGTCTTCCGGAAGGTGGCCGAGGATCTGGCCAAACTCTATTCGGAGAAGTAACGCGCCGGAAACCGCGACGCCGCGCGGCCCATGAGGCCGGCTCCGGCGCGCATCACGTTTTAGGTTCTACCCTATGGCAAGCCTTCGCGACATACGGAACCGGATCGTTTCGGTGCAAAACACGCAGCAGGTGACGCGCGCCATGAAGATGGTGTCCGCGGCGAAGCTGCGGCGCGCCCAGGAACGCATCTTCCAGACCCGCCCCTACGCCTATAAGATCGGCGAGATCATCAGCCATCTCAAAAGCCAGATCGACCCGGCGACGCACGTCCTGTTCATGCCGCGGGAAAAGACCGACGGCGCGCTCGTGGTGGTGGTCACCGCGGACCGTGGCCTGGCCGGCGCCTTCAATACGAACATCATCAAAGTGGCCGAGCAGACCATCGCGGAGCGGTATCGGGAGATCCACGAGCAGGGCAACCTGTACCTGATCTGCATCGGACGCAAGGGACACGAGCATTTCCAGAAGCGCGGTTACCGGCTCGTGGGCGACTTCCGGGGCGTCTTCGATCACCTCTCGTTCGACACCGTGCAGGAGGTCGTCCGCCTCGTCATCGACGGCTACCTCGAAGACCGGTGGGACGTGGTGGATGTGGTCTATAACGAGTTCAAGAACACGATCTCGCAGAACCGCATCGCCGAGCCGTTCCTGCCGCTGCGCGGGGAACAGTTCACCACGCCGGTGATGGAGCGCACCGTGACGCACCGGGCCGAGCTGAAGGAAGGGCAGGCCGTGGACTACATCTTCGAACCCGACGCCCGCACCATCCTCGACGAACTCGTGCCGCGTTATCTCAACTATCAGCTCTGGCGCGTATTGCTCGAATCGAACGCCGCCGAACAGGGCGCGCGCATGGTGGCGATGGACAACGCCACCACGAACGCCGAAGAGCTGATCCGCGACCTCCGGCTGAAGTATAACCGGGCGCGCCAGGACGCCATCACGAAGGAACTCATCGAGATCACCAGCGGCGCCGATGCGCTGGAGAGCAGCTGAGCCGGAACGCCCACGTTTAGATGCGAAAGGTCGCCCCTGTCCGGGGCGGCCTTTTTTCGTTTCCGCGCCCGCGAAGAGACCTGCATTTTTCTTAAGGTGGTTCCAAAGTATCCGATGCCTCGGGTAACCTTAGCCTCTATGTCCATTCAGCAAAGCGTCGGCTATGAACGTTCTCAAACACTTCTTTGATTTCAAAAGCATCAGGCATAAAATCGCCCTCGCGGCCGGTATTCTCGTAGCCGGTCCGATCCTCACCATCGGCCTGATCAACGTCCGTCAAACCTCAAGCGTCCTCGAACATCAGATCGAACAGCAACTCGTTCAGCAGGCGAACATCGTCGAGGGACGGGTGGACGATTTTTACCGGCTCATCCGGCGGAATGCCGCGGCGATGGCGCTCAATGATAATCTGAAGGCCTACGTCGAGCGAGCGTCGCGGTATGGCGCGTCGCGGGTGCCCACGCGGTATGCGAGGGCGGCGGCGCGACAGCTTCAGCAATATCAGGAAGCGCACTGGGGACCCTTTCACCACATCATGCTGGCCAATGCCGACGGGGAGATCATCCTGAGCCCGAACCGGACCCCGGACCTCTCGCCGAGCGGCCACTTCGGCGACGACCTCTCCGAGTCGCCTTTTTTCAAGGAAGCGCTCGACCACGCCGTCACGACGGACTTCTTCGGGTTCGAGGAGAAGGACCATTATCATCAACTCCTGCTTCAGCCCGTGAAAGTGGACGGCGAGACGCTGGGCGTGCTGGTCTTCGAAGTCTCCATCGATTACCTAAACGGCCTGCTCAATGAGGATCACGGCGATGCCGCGCCGCACATTTTCATGGCTACGCTGGAGGGCCGGGAGGTGCGTTCCGCCAAAGAAGAGGACGTGCGCCACGACGGCCCCGTGCTCGATGCCGCGAAGAAGGGGAGCGTGGTCGGTTTCTTTCCCGGCGCGGACGGAAAAGAACGGTTCGGTTATTACAAGCGCGCGCTCGATTATCCATGGGTGTTCGGGCTTACCGTGGACAAGGCCATGGCCTTTGCGCCGGTGACCGAGAGCATGCGGACGATGATCACATTCATTCTTTTCAGTCTGCTCATCACCGGTTTTCTGGTGTTTTTCCTGACCGGGCGGATCTCGGGGCGGCTGAGAAAGATCGCGGGGGTGGCCGAGGAGATCGCCGGGGGCAAGCTGGACCTCCGGCTCGAGCCCGGCGCCAACGACGAGATCGGGCGGCTGGCCCAAAGTTTCAACAAGATGGCGCATCACGTGCAGCTGCGCCTGCTGGCGCTGGAGACCGCCATCGAGGCGGCCCGGGAGTTCGACAGAGACCTGAACAGCCGGGAAGGGCATCGCAGGATTCTTCGGGGCGCGAAGGAGATCGCTTCGGCGAAATACGCGGCCTTCGGCGTGCTCGACGAAGAGGGGAAGCTGAAAGACTTCCTCACCGAGGGAATGTCGGAGGCGGAGATCGCGCGGATCGGCCATTACCCCGAGGGCAAGGGGTTGCTCGGGCACTTGCGTGACATGAAGGGCGCGCTGCGGCTCGAGGACATGTCGGAGCATCCCGCCTCGGAAGGGTTCCCGCCGGGGCATCCGCCGATGAAGAGCCTTCTGGCCGTGCCCATCCGGCACGGGGGCCGACTGCTGGGCACGCTTTACCTCTCGGACCGGGAAGAAGGCGACGAGCCCTTCACGGAAGAGGAGGAGGTGCTGGTGCGGTTGCTGGCCGACATGTCGTCGGTGAGCATGGCCTCGCGGCGCGCCCGGCGGGCGATGCAGGAGCAGGAGGCCTACCTGACGCACAGCGTCGAGCAGATCCTTGCGGCCATGGACCGCTTCGCCGACGGCGATCTCGAAGCGCATCTGGAGAACGCGCAGGTGGAAGTCATCGATCATCTGTATGAAGGGTTCAACCGGGCCGTGAGCCGCATCCGCGGGCTGATCCAGGAAGTTGCCGAGGCGGCTTCGAGCACGGCAAGCGCCGTCGAAGAGATCGGCGCTTCGACGGAGACGCTGGCCTCGAGCACGAGCGGGCAGACGGCGCAGTCGCAGGAGGTGGCCGCCGCCATCGAGGAGATGACGCACACCATCTCGGAGAACGCGCAGACGGCCACGTTCACCGCCGAAGCCGCCGGGCAAAGCGGCGCGCTGGCGCAGGAAGGCCGCACGGTGGTGCAGCGGACGGTCGAACTGATCGAAGAGATCGTCTCGTTCGTGGGCGAGTCGGCGGAAGCCGTCGAGGAACTGGGCGCTTCGGGACAGCGCATCGGCGAGATCACGGCCGTCATCGAGGAGATCGCCGAGCAGACGAACCTGCTGGCGCTCAACGCCGCCATCGAGGCGGCGCGCGCCGGCGAGCATGGACGCGGCTTCGCCGTCGTGGCCGACGAGGTGCGCAAGCTGGCCGAACGCACCACCGACGCCACGCGACAGATCACCGAGATGATCGACAGCGTTCAGCGCGAAACCACGGCGGCGGTCCGGACGATGCGCACCGGCAACGAAAAGGTCCGGCGGGGACGCGAGATGGCCGGTGAGGCCGGAGCCGCGCTCGACAAGATCGTCGATCAGGTGGAGCGCGTGCTCGACTGGGTCAATCAGATGGCGGCGGCGACCGAAGAGCAGTCTTCCACGAGCGCCGAGATGGCGCGGAGCATCGAACTGATCGCCGAGGATACGGCGAAGGTCGTCCAGGAGATCGGACAGATCGACGGCGCCACGAAGGAACTCTCGCGCCTGACGACGAGCCTGATCTCGGCCGTGGGCAAGTTCAAGATGTCGCACGACGCTTCGCACGCGCCCCGGGCGGACCGTCCGCCGGCCGCCCGCGCTTCCGCCCCTGAAGTCCGGCGCGGCGCGCCGCACTACGAGGGCTGAGGCCGGTTCCTCGAGGCCTTCCGGGCCGTTCGGGCGCGCGCCGCCCGGACGGCCCGGTCGTGTCGGCGCGCCCCCCACACCCGCCCCGCGCTTAGGCGACGGCGGCTTGCTGCTCTTCCTGATGCACGTGTGCGCTGCCGGTGGCCGGGCTGGCGCTGGCGGGCCGGCCGACGTAGCCGACGCGGTGCTCGCAGTCGCCGTGGAGCGCTTCGAGCAGCCCGTCGAGGCGGTAGCGGAGGAAGTTCCACGCGCCCATGTTGGCAGGCTCTTCCTGCACCCACACCACGTCCTTCACGTTCCGATACCGTTCCATCTGGCTGCGGATCTCGTCTTCGGGGAACGGATAGTATTGCTCGATGCGGGCAATGGCCACCTTGTCCCGTCGGTCCTCGTTTTTCTGAAGCGCCTGGAGGAGGTCGTAATACACCTTGCCCCCGCAGAAGAGGAGCCTTTCGGCGGTGGCGGGGTCGGCCTCGGCGGGATACACCGGGTGGAAGCCCTGCGCGCTGAAGTCGTCCGGGTCGGAGACGGCCAGCGGATGGCGCAGAAGGCTCTTCGGAGACATCACCACGAGGGGCCGGCGCACGGGGCTTTTGACCTGTCGCCGGAGCGCGTGGAAGAAGTTGGCCGGCGTCGTAAAGTTGCCCACGATCATGTTGTCCTCGGCGCAGAGCTGGAGGAAGCGTTCGAGGCGGGCCGAGGAGTGCTCCGGTCCCTGTCCTTCATAGCCGTGGGGCAGGAGGAGGACGAGGCTGCTCTGCTGCCCCCACTTCTCGGCCGCGGCCGAGAGGAACTGGTCGAAGATGATCTGCGCGCCGTTGGCGAAGTCGCCGAACTGCGCTTCCCAGAGCACGAGCGCGCGGGGATCGGCCACGGAGAAGCCATATTCGAAGCCGCAGACGGCATACTCCGAGAGGAGGCTGTCGTAGATCGTCAGTTCGGCCTGCCCCTCGCGGATGTGGTTGAGCGGGATGTACTCCTGGCCCGTCTCCTGATCGTAGAGGACGGCGTGGCGGTGGCTGAAGGTGCCGCGCCGGGAGTCCTGCCCGCTCAGGCGCACCTTCGTGCCTTCGATCAGGAGCGAGCCGAAGGCCAGCGCCTCACCCAGCCCCCAGTCGATCCGGCGCTCTTCGAAGAAGAGCTTCTCGCGCCGCTGAAACTGCCGGAGGAGCTTCTTGTGGATGTGGAACGTGTCCGGGAAGTGCGTCAGCGCTTTCACGATGGCTTCGAGCGCTTCCCGCGGCGCGCGCGTGTCCACCGCCGCCGGGGCGGGGCGGGACTTTTGCTCCGGAGGCGGGGCCGCCCGGTCCTCCTCTTTGGCTTCGAGGGCCTTCGTTCGCGCGAAGGCTTCCTGCAGGCGGGCGCGGTAGTCGTCGAGCATATGCTCGGCTTCTTCCGGCTTCATGTCGCCGCGGCGGAGCAGCAGTTCGGTGTAGATCTTCCGGACCGAACGTTTGGCCTCGATCTTCCGGTAGAGGAGCGGCTGCGTGTACGTCGGTTCGTCGCCCTCGTTGTGGCCGCGCACGCGGTAGCAAAGCATGTCGATAACGACGTCTTTGTTGAAGACCTGGCGGTAGTCGAGGGCCAGGCGGGCCACGCGGATGCAGGCTTCCGGGTCGTCTCCGTTGACGTGGAAGATGGGGGCCTGGATCATGCGGGCGACGTCGGTGGCGTACGTGGAGCTGCGGGCGTCCTGCGGGCCGGTGGTGAAGCCGATCTGGTTGTTGATGACGATGTGGATGGTTCCGCCGGTGCGATAGCCCGGGAGCTGGCTCAGGTTGAGCGTCTCGGCGACGACGCCCTGCCCGGCAAAGGCGGCGTCGCCGTGGATGAGCACGGGGATGACGGCGTCGTGATAGTCCCCCGTCGGCGCTTCGACCTTCCGGGCGCGGAGCTGCTCCTGCTTGGCCCGCACCATGCCCTCGACGACGGGGTTGACGGCTTCGAGATGGCTCGGGTTCGAAGCCAGCGTCAGGTCGATCTTTGCGCCGCTCGGCGCCTCGTGCACCGCGCGCGCGCCGAGGTGATACTTGACGTCGCCCGAGCCTTGCATGGTGTTCGGGTCGAGGTTGCCTTCGAACTCGGAGAAGATCACCTCGTACGGCTTGTTCATGATGTTGGCGAGCACGTTCAGGCGTCCCCGGTGCGCCATGCCGATGACCACCTCGTGCACCTCCTGATCGGCGGCGTCGGAGAGGATCATGTCGAGCATGGGGATGACCGTCTCGGCGCCTTCGAGTGAGAACCGCTTGTGGCCGATGTACTTCGTGTGGAGGAACGTCTCGAAGGCCTCGGCGGCGTTGAGCTTCTGAAGCATGCGCAGCTTGGCCGCCTGCGAGATCGGCTCGACGCCGCGCACCGGCTCGATGCGCTCCTGAAGCCACCGCTTCTCGCCCGGGTCGGAGATGTGCATGAATTCGATGCCGACCTTGCGCGTGTACGTCTTCCGCACGATGTCGAGCACCTCGCGCAACGGCAGCACGTCGGCGCCGCCGAGCCCGCCCGTGACGAACTCGCGGTCGAGGTCCCAGATGGTCAGCCCGTACCGGGCGGGGTCGAGCTCGGGGTGGTACGCCCACTGGTATCCCAGCGGATTGACGTCGGCCTGAAGGTGGCCGCGCACGCGGTAGGCGCGGATGAGCTGGAGCACACGGGCCTGCTTGTGCACCATGTCCATCCCGGCGTCATGATGCACCCGGCCCACCTGCGGCGTGTTGTCCTTCGCAAAAGAGTAGGGCTGGTAGGGGATGTTCAGATGCCCGAAAATCTCCTCGTAAAAGTCGTGCCGGCCCAGGAGGAGTTCTTCGACGTACTTGAGGAACGCGCCGCTCTCGGCTCCCTGAATGATGCGGTGGTCGTACGTCGAGGTGATGCTCATCACCTGCGAGATGCCGGTCTTGCCGATGAGGTCGGGGGGGATGGCATAGTACTCGGTCGGATACCCGATGGCGCCGACGCCGACGATGACGCCCTGCCCCTGCATCAGGCGCGGCACGCTGAGCACGGTCCCGATCATGCCGGGGTTGGTGAGCGTGGCCGTCGTGCCTTCGAGGTCCGAGAGGTCGAGGCTGTTGGTGCGGGCGCGGCGGACGAGGTCGTTGTACCGGCCGATGAGCTGCGCGAAGGTCAGCCGGTCCGCGCCCTTGATGTTGGGCACGAGCAACGTGCGCTTGCCGCGTCGCTCCACGTCGATGGCGAGGCCGAGGTTGACCTGCTTCGGGATCACGTGCTGGGGCGTGCCGTCCTCGCGCCGGAAGATGGTGTTCAGGTTCGGATACGCCTTGAGGCCCTTCACGATGGCCCACGCGATCATGTGCGTGTAGGACACCTTGTCGCCGCCGACGTAGCGCTGATAGTCGTTGATGAGCGCCCGGTTTTCGGCGATGAGCTTGACCGGGACGGTGCGCACGGAGGTGGCGGTGGGCACCTTGAGGCTGGCCTCCATGTTCGCCGCGATGCGGGCGGCGGCCCCGCGCAGGGGCTTCACCTCGGCGCCTTCGGGGATGGGAACGGCGGGGATCTCCGGCTCCTGCACCGCGCCGTCGCCTCGCTCGGGCGGGCGCGCCACGGGCGGGGCCACCTCGGTCACGGCCGGCTGCTCCTCCACGCTCCGCGCCGCAACGAAAGAATCGTCGGGGCGATAGTCGGCGAAGAACTCGCGCCAGCTTTCACTGACGCTCTCCGGATCGGCCAGGTATTGACGATAGAGTTCTTCGATGTATCCGGTATTGAACCCAAGCGTACTCACAACGAAAGTCGGTTTGGTGGGAGAATCTTCAGATCTGCGAAACTACCGTACGATGCCCCCAAGGTAAGGATTCCGTCGCCGGGAAGGATACCACCCGAAATCGAAGAATCACGAAGAAAGGAGCGGCCTTCGCCTTTTTCGGCTCGCGCGTTTCCACGTCTCGGCGCTCGATGCCGGACGGCGGTCCGGTCGTCCTCACCAGCCGAGGCGACGGGCCAGCTCGGCGAAGGAGGCGACGGTGAGGTGGGCCCCGGCGCTGCGGAGCGCTTCGGCGTCGAAGGAGGAGGTCAGCCCGGCGACGCGACATCCGGCGGCGACGGCCGAGCGCACGCCGTTCGTCGAGTCCTCGATGACGAGCGTTTGCGCCGGGCGGGCGCCGAGGCGCTCCGTCGTCAGCCGGTACGGCTCGGGGTCGGGCTTGGCGCGCGTGACGTCGGCGGCCGTGACGACGGCGTCGAAGTAGGGGTGGAGGGCGAACGTGTCGAAGGCGAGGCGGAGGGTGGCGGGATCCGAGGAGGTGGTCAGGCCGAGGCGTCCGCACCGCTCGGCGGCCCGCCGGACGAAGGCGAGCGCGCCGGGGATCGGGCGCACGTCGCGAAGCAGGTCGAGGAAAATCCGACGTTTCTCGGCGATGAGCGCGTCCATGTCGAGACCGTCGGCGGCGCAGGCGCGGAACAGGTGCGCGAACGCCTCGCGCGTGGTGCGCCCCTTGATTTCGCGAAAGACCGACGGCGGCGCCTCGAGGCCATGCGCGGCAAAGACGATGCGCTCGGCCTCCTCATGGAGCGGCTCCGAGTCGATGAGGACGCCGTCGAGGTCAAAGATGACCGCCTCGGGGTTCGGAAGGAGCGGAGGCAAGGTTGGGACCATGGGAGCGGGAAGCAGGCGTATGGCTATGAAATCCTGAAGTTAAGATAGCTTTCCGTGTTCCGATAATACCGGTACACCATCGCAGTTTATCTGCGCTGCCACGTTTTACCTACGCCGCCACAGTTTACTCAGGAAATCCCCTTTCTTGTAATGAAGTCGATAAGAATTGCCCATCGCCTGGCGCTGGGCTTTGCCGTCCTGTTGCTTCTTTTTTGCGCCAACGGGCTGTTTTCGCTGAACCGGATGAATGACCTTGCGCGTCTGACCCGGGATCTGTACGATCATCCGATGACGGTGAGCAACGCCGTGCTGGAAGTCGAGAAAAACGTGCTGAAGATCCACCGGGCCATGAAGGACATTGCCCTGACGAAGGATCCGAAGCAGCTTGAAGTCTATCAGGAGCGCATAGCGGCCTACGAGAGGGAAGCCGAGGCAAAATTTGCGACCATCCGAGCGCAGTTTCTCGGAGACCCTTCCATGTATGAGGAGGCGATGGCCGCTTTTCACGACTGGAAGCCGATCCGCGACGAGGTGATCCGGCTCAAGCATGAAGGGAAAGAGGACGAAGCCGCCGCAATTACCCGGGGCAAGGGGGCGGATCAGGTAGCCCTCGTGGAACGGAGAATGGCGGCGCTCAGAGACTTTGCGCACGGGAAAGCCGCCGATTTCCTCGAAAGCGCTGAGGCGACGCGGCGTCGCACAATGATGCTCACGGTGCTGTCGTTGCTGGGTGTTCTTTGTTTCGGCAGTCTGCTTTCCGTATGGATCACGCGAGGCATCAAAGGTCCGGTGGCGCGTCTGGAACGAGCGGCGCAGGAGGTGGCGGCCGGCCGTCTGGACACCCACATCGCCGTGGAGCGTGAGGATGAACTCGGGCGTCTCGCGCAGACGTTCAACCTGATGATCGAGCGACTGAAAGCGGCCATGGACGAGGTCCGGTGTCAGAGCGAGGCCACCGAGGCCGCGTCCCGGGAAGCGGCCGCCGAGGCTCGCCGGGAGGTGCAGGCGCAGCAGGTCTATCTGGAAGCCCGGGTCAATGAGATGCTGGATCAGATGAACCGCTTCGCCTCGGGAGATTTGACGGTGGCCCTCGAGACCGCACGGGACGATGAGATCGGGCGGCTGTTCGAAGGCTTCAACCGGGCCGTATCCAACGTGCGGACCATGCTTCAACAGGTCCATACGTCCACCGCGGACGTGTCCGCCTCCTCACAACGCATTCAAACCTCGACCGAACGCCTGGTCCACGGGAGTCGAGCCCAGTCGGCGCAAGCCGCCGACATTGCGGCGGCCGCCGAAGAGATGAACCACACGATTGCAGAGACCGCGGGCGTGGCCGCCGAGACGGCGACGGCGGCGGTCCGAAGCCGCGAACACGCGCAACAGGGCGAAGCCGTCGTCCTCCGGACGCAGGACAAGATCCGTCGCATGGCGGAGACGAGCAGCGCAGCCATGGAAGCCGTCGAACGGCTCGGAGGGGCCAGCCGTGAGATCGGCAACGTGGTCTCCTTCATTGCTGAAATCACGGAGCAGACGAACCTGCTGGCGCTCAACGCGGCCATCGAGGCGGCGCGCGCCGGCGAGCAAGGCCGCGGCTTTGCCGTGGTGGCCGATGAAGTGCGCAAGCTGGCCGAACGCACGACCGACGCCACCGGACAGATCGACGAGATGGTCAAAACCATGCAGGCCGAGGTGGACCGCGTGGTGCGCCTGACCCGAAACGGGCAGGAGGAGATGACGCAGGGGTTGGAACTGGCGAACCAGGCCGGTGAGGCCCTCAAGGAGATCGTCGAACAGACGACACAGGTGGGCGCGTACATCGACCAGATCGCTTCCGCAAGTGATCAACAGGCCGCCACCAGCGAAGAGATCGCGCGCATCATCGAAGCCGTCTCGTCCGCTTTGCAATCCTCCGCCGAGAACATCGAGGAGATTGCCGACGTGGCCGGGGCCATGAATACGCTCATGGAAGCGCTGCGGCAACAGGTGAGCCGGTTCCGCCTCGAGACGGCGCCCCGCCCGCCCGTCGCCGCTCGGGAAACGGGGACGCGGGAACGGGCGGCTTCCCGAACCACCGGTCCCACCGTCCGGGAGGGCGCTCCGGCGGCCTAGCCCCTTCGGCGTCGAGACCTTTTCGCGCTCACCGCAGCCATCCCCGGGCGCGGTACCACGCGATGGTCTCGCGGATCCCCTCTTCGAGGGAGACCGTCTGCCGGTAGCCGAAGTGGCGGCGGGCCTTTTCGACCGAGCACATCTTGCAGGCGCGGCGGATCTCGCGGGCTTTCTCGCGGTTGAGCGGCGGATAAGCGCCGAAGAGCTTGCCGCCGATCTCGGCCACCGCTCCGATCACCTCGACGAGCGGGCCGGGCACGGGGATCGTGAGCGCCTTCTTCCCGAGCGCGGCCGTCGTGGCGGCTTTCACCTCGTTCCACGCATACTGCGCCTCGCTGCCGATGAAGTATGTCTCGCCGGCGGTGTCCGGGTGCTCGGCGGCGTCGATCATGCCGCGCACGAGGTCGCGGACGTGGACGAGGCTGAGGTCGGGCCGGTCGGCGTCGCCGATGACGGGACAGAGGCCCCGGTTGACGGTCTGGAAGAAGGTGAGGATGTCCGTTTCACGCGGGCCGTAGACGGCGGGCGGGCGCACGACGACGAGGGGCAACTCGGCATGATGCGGCGCGAGCGCCTCTTCCATCATCGCCTTGCTCTTGCCGTACCGGCTGATCGGGCGGAGCGGCGTGGTCTCGTCGGCGACGGGCACGTCGGCGGCTCCGACGGCGGCCAGGCTGCTCGTGACGAGCACCTTCGCCACGCCCGGGTTGACCGCGCGCACGGCCTCGAGCAGGCGGAGTGTCCCCCGGACGTTGGCTTCCTCGAAGGCCTCCCACGTCTGCGCCCGCGTCAGCCCGGCGACGTGGAAGACGTGGCTCACCCCGCGCACGCCCTCGCGGAGCGCCTCCGCATCGCCGAGGGCGCCGCGCACAGGGACGACGTCGAGCCCGTCGAGCCATTTGAGGCGGCTCCGCACGAGGCACCGCACCTCGCCGTAGCCCCGCTCCCGGAGCGCCTCGACGAGGTGGCTGCCGACGAAGCCGGTGCCGCCGGTGACGAAAGCGGTTTTCGTGTCGGAACTCATGCCTCCGGTCTCGCTCGCAGCTTCACCACGTTCTCGACGTGATGCGTGTGGGGGAAAAGGTCTACGGGTTGAACGGTTTCGATGGTGTACACGTCGCGGAGGAGGGCGAGGTCGCGGGCCTGCGTGAGGGGGTTGCAGCTCACGTAGACGAACCGCTCGGGCCTCAGACGCGCGATCTGCTCGACGACCTTTCGGTGCATCCCCGCGCGGGGCGGATCGGCGATGAGCACGTCGGGCCGCCCGTGCGTCCCGACGAAGGCGGGCGTGAACATCCGCATGAGGTCGCCGCTCGCGAACGTCACGTTCTCGACGCCGTTGGCCGCCGCGTTCGCCCGCGCATTCTCGACGGCCTCCTCGATGAGCTCCACGCCGATGACGTGTCGCACCCGGTCCGCGACGAAGATCGAGATCGTTCCCGCGCCGCAATACAGATCATACAGCAGGTCGTCCGGGCGGAGGTCGGCAAAGTCGCGGGCGGTCTCGTAGAGCCGCTCGGCCTGCCGCGTATTCGTTTGAAAAAAAGCATTCGGCGCGATCTCGAAGCGGTGCGGCCCGATCCGGTCGTGGATGACCCCGGGGCCGAAGATCGTGTGGATCGCCTCGCCGAAGGCCGTCTGCGCCACGCCCGTGTTGACGGTGTTGACGAAGGTGGTCACTTCCGGAAAGGCGTCGCGGAGGTAGTCGGCCATCGCAGCCATGCGTTCCTCGGCGAAGCCGTTCGTGACGAGGTTGACCATCACCTCGCCGGTATGGGCGCCCTGCCGGAGGACGAGGTGGCGGAGGAAGCCCTCGTGCCGCCGTATGTGCCACGGCTTCCATCCCTGCCCGCGCACGAACGTCCGCACGCCGTTGACGATCCGCACGCTCAGCTCGGACGGGAGATAGCACGCGCGGAGGTCGAGCACCTTGTTGAAGCTGCCGGGCACGTGAAGGCCGAGGGCGAAGCCGGTGTCGAAACGTTGGCCGGAGGCGATCTCGTCGGGGGTCAGCCAGCGCTCGGCGCTGAAAGAGAACTCCATCTTGTTCCGGTAGAAATACGTCTCCGGCGCGCCGAGCGTAGGCTGCACGTCCACATCCGGGAAGCCGCCGTGATGCGCGAGCGCCTCGGCGACACTCTGCCGCTTGGCCTCGCATTGCGCGGCATAATCGACGTGCTGCCATTTGCATCCGCCGCATACGCCGAAATATTCACAGCGGGGTTCGGTGCGCAGCGGGCTCGGCGTGAGCACTTCGAGCAGGCGCGCCTCGGCGTAGTTCTTCTTGCGTTTGAAGACGCGCGCGCGCACGCGGTCGCCCGGGACGGCCCCGGCCACGAAGACGACGTATCCGTCCCGGCGGGCAAGCGACTTGCCCCGGTCGGCGAACTTTTCGATGTCGAGGGTGACTTCGGTTCCTTTTTTCAAGAGCGGGGGAGGCGTGAGGTGGATAGGAGGGAGGGACGTCTTTCGGGGGACGGACAGGGGGCTAGGCGAGGGTGGGAGCGGCGGGCGGGTTTGCGCCGTTGAGCAGGCGCATGGCCGCCGCTTTGCCCTGTCGTTCGGCAAGGAGGCGCACCGTCTCCACCTGCCGGATCGCCAGATGCCGGGCGAGCGCCATCGTCACGGCGGCGGCGGTCTTCGGCGTGCGGCGGAGCATCGTCTTGAGGTCCGGGCTGAAGAAGCCGAGCACGCGCGTTTCGGTGAGGGCCTGCGCCGTCTCCATGCGCCGAAGGTCGCCCGAGCCGAAGAGCGAGATCTCGCCGAAGATCTCGCGCTCGCCCACCTGACGCAGTTCGTAGATGACGCCCGCCTCGTCTTCGGTGAAGAGCCGCACGCGTCCGCGCTGCACCACGTACAGGCCGAGGCCCGGGTCCTGTTCGTAGTACAGAAACTCGTCGCGTTTATAGGTGCGCACGTGCATGGCTTCGGCCAGCTCGCGCAGGTCGCCGCGCGCCAGCGTTTGGAAGACGGGCGATTCCTGAAGGGTTTCGACGATGCTTCGAAGCTGTGCGTCTTCCTCCCGCCGGAACAAGCGCCGGTAGAACGCCCGCGCGAGGCCGGAGACGTTTCGCGCCGTAGTCATGAGCAGGTCCGTGGATCGTTGGCTGAGGCAGGCTCTGGAGTGTTTTTGCGCGAGCCCCCGGAGCAAGTCGCAAGGTTGCGCGCCGTCATGGTTCGGGAAGCATATAAAAAGCACTCGGTGAAGGCGAGGCGCTCGCTCGGGAGGGCGGCAGAGGCTGGAAGCATGAGGGCGGCGCCTCGGTTCCATGCTTCGCCGATTCTTCCCGGCTCTGGCCCGTTCGGCATTGCTCAGAAGGCGTGTCCGATGCCGAAATGGAGGAGCGGGTTGCGCAGGCCGTCCGGCAGCAGTTCGCCCTGGCGCACCGGGTCATGCACCTTCACGGCGAGGTCGAGCCGGAGGATGAGGTATTCCCACGCGAGGCGCAACCCGATCCCGGAGCCGACGCCGAGTTCTCGGTAAAAAGAGTCGAAGCGAAAGCGGCCCTCGCGAGCGCCGGGATTGCGCGGGCCGAACCAGACGTTGCCCGCGTCGGTGAAGAACGCCGCGATCCAGTTCGCCTTCAACACGTTGCTCAGAAACGTGTTGCGCCATTCGATGCTCGTCTCCAGCTTGATGTCGCCGCCGAGGATGTTGGGAGCGCCGTTGTTGGGGCTGTCCCGTCCGGTAAACGTGACCGTGCCGGGGCCGAGTTCGCGGAGCCGCCAGCCGCGCACGCCGGCAGCCCCGCCGCTGTAAAACCGCCGGTCGAAGGGGATGATGTTGGCGCGTCCGGTCGGGTGCGCCACGCCGACGATGAACTTCCACGCCAGCACCGAGTGGCGGCGGACGGGACGGTACTGCCGCACGTCTCCGACGAAGCGAAGGTATTGACGGTAGATCAGCCGGTTGCCCGAGCGGCCACCGCCGAAGAAAGGCAGGCCGGGGACCGCGCCTTCGAGGCTGTCGGGAGAGAAGATGAAGCGGTCGAGCAGATAGGGCAGGTTGCCGCCGATCTCGAAGGCGGCTTCATAGCTGTAGCCGGCGTCGCGGGTGAGCGGGTTCAGGCGGGCCGAACGCAGGGTGTAGCGAAGCGCGTTGTTGATCTGCGGCTGCGTGTAATCCTCGATGATCTGGGCCTGCTGAACCGTGTCGGGGATCGAGCGGAGCACGTCGTCGAGGAACGCTTCCCGAAAGCCGCTGAGCGTGTCGGGGTTGTTGAGCGAGAGGTCGAGCAAGTCGATGAAAGAGGAGACGGTGGGGGTGTGCCGCATCTCCAGGCGGAAACGCGCCGACCCGCGCCCGCGCAAGACGAGGCGCAGGGCGTCGCGCCGGGCCGCGAGCAGGCTCAGCGAGAGTTGCGTGCGCGTCTCGAAGAGGTTGAACAGGTCGTCGAGCGCGTGGAAAGGTGCGATCAGATAGGGATACGTGAGCGCCGTGGTTACCTCCCACTGGGACGAAGTGACGCCGAACTTTGCGTCGAGGTCGGCGGCAAGCGAGCCGGTCATGCGGAAGCGGAACGATTCGCCGCCGCCGAAGAGGTTGAGGTTCTCGTACGTGACGCCGACGCCCGCGCCGAGCTCGTTGTCGGCGTCGGCGAGCGCGCCGCTGCGCTGGATCATGAACGTTTCGAGCCGGATCTGATGCCGTCGCCGCGTGCGCGCTTCGATGCGGTGGGGCAGCCGCGGGGCGTTGTCGGGCGGCACACGCACCGTGTCCTCGGGCTGGGCCAGGATGTCGGTGAAGGCAAAAACGCCTGTGGCGTCGAGGCGGCGCTTCGTGGCGAGCAGCTCGTCCTGATTGTACCACGTTCCGGGTGTGAACCGGAGTGCGCGGAGCAGCAGGTCGTCGTCGAGGTGGGCTTCCCCTTCGATCTTCAGGGTAATGCGTCCCCCGGCGACGCCTTCCTCGGGCGGCGGCGTGGCGAGCGTGTCGCGGCGCAGGGGCGCTTCGGGCTGCGGCCCGGTCACGGCGAAGTGCACGTCTCCAAAACGATAACGCGGCCCCGGTCGGAGGCGGAAGATGACGTCGAACGAGTCGGCCCGCACCGGCACGACGATGGCGTGGATGGAATCGCGTGTGGCGGCGGCATAGCCCTCGCGGTGGAGGAAGGCGAGCAGCCGCCGGCCCTCTTCGAGCAGGGTGGGGGCGGAATAGCGCTGATCTCTAGCCCTGAAACGCAGGGGATCGTCCTCGTCGATGCGCTCGTGGCGGAGGAGCGTGCCGCGCGTGAGCCGGAGCTTCTGTTCGTCTTCGAGAGCGTCCACGCCGTCGTATCGGACCTCGCGCACGAACGTGGGCGTGCCCGCCTCGATGACGAAGACGACCCGAACGCGGTCGTTCGGCCCGACGGGTTCGATGCGGGCTTCCACGGATGCCTTTTGAAAACCCTCACGGGCATAGAACAGCCGGAGGCGCTCCACGTCCGCCGCCACCACGGTCGAGTCGAGGAAGGCGGGGGGTTCGCCGGTGGCTTTGAGCGCCCGCCCGATGCCGCCGCCGATGGTGTCCCCGAAGCGGTAGAGCCACAGCCACCAGTTGGCGCCGGGGATGCCGAGGAAGCGGCGGTTGGCGCGCGTTCGGATGTGCAGGCGCAGCGTCTCGTCGGAGAAGAACGGATCACCGGCGAAGCGGACTTCGGAGACGATGGGCGCTTCCGAGACGAGGGGCGCTTCGGAGACGTCGGCCTGCCGGGCGAAAGCGCTTGCGGAGGAGAGCAAGAAGCCCAGCAGCAGGCTCAGCGCGAAGAACCGGAGGGGCGGGTCAGGAGAAACGTGCGGAAGGCCGGTTCCGGACGACGAGGGCCTCACGACGGGTCCGGCAGCGCTCCGGACCCCCTGGCCGGGGAAGACTATTCGTCCTCGTAATAGAAATCGTCGTCGGCCGTGGGATAGTCCGGCCATATTTCCTCGATGCTTTCGTAGGGCTCACCATCGTCCTCGATCGCCCTCAGGTTTTCGAGCACTTCGAAAGGAGCCCCGGTCCGCTCCGCATAGTCCAGAAGCTCGTCCCGTGTCGCTGGCCAGGGTGCGTCTTCCAGGTACGAGGCAAGTTCCAGCGTCCAATACATAATGTTTCGTTGGCAAGGTGCATGCAGCGGATGAGCACAGGGGGCCCTAACCGTGAGGGGAGCACTATAGCGCGTCGATTGGACAAAAGCAAGCGCCCGTTGCCGAATCCTCAGACGGCCGGAGAGGACAGCAGCCGGCCCGGCTCGTCGTGCTCATACGCTCCGGTACACCGGATGAATGACGTGAGAAGATCTGTAGATTAGTCGAACGAGATAGTGGCTTGTTCCGCCGCTTCCCGCAGTTTTTGGTACTCGGACGGCGTCATGCTGGGCGCAAAGAAGAAGATCGGGTTAATGGCGCGGCCGGTGGCGTCGTGCACTTCGTAGTGCAGGTGCGGCGCGTTGGAGAGTCCCGTGTTGCCGCTGTAGCCGATCAACTCCCCGCGCTTGACCTTGCGTCCCCTGCGAATGTGGCGGGGGATGCGGGAGAGGTGCGCATAGAGCGTGGTGTATCCGAGGGAGGGATGCTTCACTTTCACGTAGTTGCCGAAGCCGGAGCCCTTGCCCGCTTTCTCGATCACGCCGTCGCCGGTGGCGACCACCGGGGTGCCGCGCGGCACGTGAAGGTCGATGCCGTAGTGCATGCGCCGAACGCGAAGGATCGGGTGAAAACGCATCCCGTAGCCCGAGACGAGGGGGCCGTCGGTCGGAAGGATGGCGGGCATCTCCGCCATGCGGACCTCGTGTTCTTTGGCCAGCTGCACCAGTTCACGATAGCTCGCATTCTGAAGCCCGAGCTTCCGCTCCAGCCGGTCGATCTGCTCGGACGTCTGCCGAAGCAGCGACGAGGTGGTGCTCGAGAAGCGGCTGTACTCCTCGTAAGCATCCACGCCGCCGACACCGACCTGACGAATGTCCTCGGAAATCGGCTCGGCCTCGAGCAGGGAGCGGTACAGGTTCTGGTCCGTCTGCGAGAGTTTCTCGAGCTCGCTGGAGAACTCCGCCATGCGCTCGTCGACGCGGGCCAGTTGTTCCTGAAGCGCTTCGTTCTCCGCCTTCAGCGCCAGCTCCTGCGGCGTCTCGATCATATAGTCGATGCCCCAGATGAAGACGCCCGCCAGCAGGAGCGCAACCACCGTTACGCCCGCAAACTGCGCGTACAGGGTCTTGCGCGTCGCTTTGTGCTCAACGAAAGCACACTGCTCCTGGTCGTAGTAGTAGTAGCGGTTTTTTGACATACAAAACCGATTTTTAGCCAATCCGATGTCGCCGGGACACGTCTGGCTCGCATCGCAGGGACGGCGAAGAGAATCGCGCGACCCATGCGGTGCGCCACATCCTGGGTGAAACTATGGTGGGGTATCGGTGGGGGGCGCCGGCTAAAACGTTGTCCTGCCAAAACCGGAACGAAGCGCCATGCGCAAATCGTATGGAAAGTCCTCGCCCGGGGCGAATTTTGGCACAAACTTGCTGAATATAGCAGGCTTTTCCTCCGCTGTCAACTCCCGAACTGGTTCCGGGGCGAAGCCAATGCGCGATGGGAACGATGGTTCCCGCCGCCGCCCGGGCTTCAAAGGATCTTGACCAGTTCGATCTCGAAGACGAGCGTCTTGCCGGCAAGCGGGTGGTTGGCGTCGATGACGACGTTGTTCTCATCGACGGCGATCACGAGCGCCTGGATGACGCCGCCGTCGCGGAGATGCAGTTCGAGGTGCTGCCCGACCTCGGGGTTGGCGTCGGGCGGGAGCTGGTTGCGCGGGATCGGAACGACGAGGTCCTCACGATGCGCGCCGTAGCCCTCGTCCGGAGAGATCGTGCGCGACCGCGTCTCGCCTTCCTCCATGCCGACGACCGCTTCCTCGAACCCGGGAATGACCTGCCCCGAGCCGAGCGTGAACGACAACGGATCACGGCCCGACGATGAATCAAATACGGTCCCGTCTTCCAGTTTGCCGGTGTAATGCACCTCGACGGCGTCTCCCTTTTTTGCCTGTGACACGTGGTTTCCTCTTGTTGGATTTTGTAATGCAAAAAACATATACGCCGTGTGGAGGAGGAGGTTCGAGCCGGGAAAATCAGGGCTTCGGCACATAGGCGTCCGCCTCGATCTCGACGAGAAGGGCCGGGTCGATGAGGCGGGAGACCTCCACCATCGAGGTGGCCGGGCGGATCGCGGCGAAAACCTCGCCGTGCGCCCGGCCCACCGCCTCCCATGCGTCGATGTCGGTCACGTAGATCCGGGTGCGGACGACGTGCTCCATGCGCGCGCCGGCGGCCCGAAGCGCGGCCTCGATGTTTGCGAGGATCTGCACGGTCTGGGCATAGGCGTCTCCGCTGCCGACGAAGCTTCCGTCGGCGGCCGTGGCCGTGGTGCCGGAGACGTGCACGTGCGGCCCCACGCGCACCGCGCGCGCATAGCCGACCACCGGCTCCCACTTCGTGCCGGTCGTGATGGTCATTCTTTTCGTCATGGCGTTGCTCGAAGGTTGGTCGGGGTTTCAATCGGCCGGAGGGCGCTCGCCGGAGGCGCGCGCGACGAAGGCGAGGAAAGCGTCGAGCACCCGCTCGGGCGCTTCCACCTGAGGGTAATGGCCGATGCCGTCGAGAAGGACGACGTCGGCGTCGGGGAGGAGCGTTCGGAAGCGCTCCGCCATCTCCGCGCCGGAGACGGGGTCTTCGGGGCCGTTGATCAGGCGCAGCGGGGTTCGGGTGTGCCGGAGGGCGCCGGTCCATCGCTCGCGATGCCGCTCGCGCTCGTTCATGTACCGGATGATCCGGTGGGCCACGCGCGTGCCGCCGTTGTGCGAGACGAGCCTCCAGAAAGCGCGCAGATCCTCGTCCGTGGGCCGGGCGCCGGGGCCGAAGACGGCGCGGAAGCTTTTCCGGAAACGCCGCTCGGTGAGCAGCCGGCCGAGGACCGGGCCGAGGACGGGGTTGCGGAGCAGACGCTGGATGGGACGGGGCCGTATGGCTTCGGGAAAGAGACCGCCGTTGAGCAGGCACACCGAGCGAAGCGCCGGCCCGGAAGCGCCTTCGACCCGGCGCGCGAGCAACTCCTGCGCCACGGTGTCGCCGTAGTCGTGGGCGAGCACATGAACGGACGTGACGCCGAGGTGCAGGAGCAGCGCTTCGTGAAGCGTGGCCTGATCCATGAGGCTGTATTCATAGCGCGCGGGCTTGTCGGAGAAACCGAACCCGATCATGTCGGGCGCGATCACGCGGAAGCGGCGCGTGAGTTCGGGCCACAGCCTGTGCCAGTCCCACGAGGCCGTCGGGAAGCCGTGAATGCACACGAGCGCATCTCCCCGCCCGCCTTCCTTATAGAAGATCGTGTGCCCGCGATAGGAGAACGATCGCCCCGAAGCGCGCCAGGCCTTCAGCCCGTCGAGGCCTTCATACGTGTCCATGGGTCGTCTCCGGTTGGTATCTCAGACGGGAAGGTACGGAAATGTGCGCGGTAGGGCGACCGTCCGGTCGCCCTGCCAGGCGGTACCCTGACGCGCCGCAGGCGCACATGACGGCGAGCATCGCGAGCCCGAGGACGCGAGCCGACCGGCGCGTCAGTGCATCAACGTTTATCTTGTCCCCGAACCAACGTTTATCTTGTCCCCGAACCCAACCGAAACGACCATGAACGTAAGCGGAAAGACCGTATGGATCACCGGCGCGTCGTCGGGCATCGGGGAGGCGCTGGCGTATGGGCTCAGCCGTCGGGGGGCACGGCTCATACTCTCGGCGCGGCGGGAGGAACGGCTGCGCGCCGTCCGGCAAGCCTGTGCCCATCCGGAGGCGCACCACGTCGTCCCGCTCGATCTCGCCGACCCGGCCTCACGCACCGGCGCGGCGGCGCGCGTGCTCGAAGCGCTCGGCCCGGTGGACGTCCTCGTGAACAACGGGGGCGTCAGCCAGCGGGCGCTCGTCGAGGCCGTGGACGTGGACGTCATCCGGCGCATCATGGAGGTCAACTTCTTCGGCGCGGTGGAACTGACGAAGGCCGTTCTCCCCTCGATGCTCGAACGCGGAGCCGGGCACGTCGTCGTCGTGAGCAGCCTCGTGGGCAAGTTCAGCACGCCGCGCCGGTCCGCGTATGCGGCGTCGAAGCATGCCCTCCACGGCTTCTTCGACGCGCTCCGGGCCGAGGTGTGGGACCGGGGCGTGCGCGTGACGGTCGTGTGTCCCGGCTACGTGCGTACGGAGATCAGCCGAAACGCCCTCGCCGCCGACGGCAGGACGCACGGGCGGATGGACGCCGGGCAGAAGAAAGGCATCGCCCCCGAGCGGTGCGCCGAGGCGATCATCCGCGCCGTCGAAAAGAACCGCGACGAGGTGCTCGTCGGCGGCAAAGAGACACTCGCGGTGTACCTCAAACGCTTCTTCCCCGGCCTTTTCAACCGGATGATCCGTCGCGCGAAGGTGACGTGAGGCCGCGCGTCGCCTCTCGGTCCCGCAATAGATCCCATGCCGCCCGATACTTTCGGAGGCGGGCAAAGTCCTTTTCTGAGGGGTCGGCGATGCGGCGGAGGTCCATGTTGTCTTCGAGGTCGGCGCGCTTGACGAGGCGGGCGATGGGGTCCTTTCCGGCGCGGCGGACGAACGCTTCGTAGGGTTCGCCCGGCCGCCGCGTGAGGGCGTCGACGGCGGCCACGACGGCTTCGGGGAAACCGGCGGCGCGGAGGTCGTCGAGCGTGTGGGGCGTGTCCTCCACCACGTCGTGGAGCGCGGCGGCCATCATCGCAGCCTCGTTCGGCATCCGGAGCATCACGCGGAGGACGTGGAGCACGTACGGCGCGCCGCCCTTGTCCGTCTGTCCGCGATGCGCGCGCGCGGCGAGTGCGACGGCGTCTTCGAGCGTGGCCATGGGCGGCATTCGGGAAGAGGTTTTTTCGGAGCGAGGGAGCCTTCGGGCGGGGTCACTGCTTCGCCGCCCGGATCATCCGGACGACCTCACGGGCAAGGGCGTTCGGGATGGGGATGGTCAGGTTGTACTGCGCAATCTTCCACGCGCCGCCTTCTTTGACGAGCACGCCGGCGCCGCGTGTCTCGCCGAGGTTCGCGTTCTCGAGCGCCTCGTCGAACCACGCCGTCTGCCCGTCGCGGGCGAGATAGACGTGCCGTTCGAGGGGCGTATACGTCCACCCCCGACCCTGGTCGAAAATGGGCTTCGCGTATGCCTTGAACGCCGACACGCTCCACCGCTCGGTGGCGTCGGTGCCGAGGAAGACGGCGTCCTCGGCGAAGAGGCCGAAGTACCGGTCGAACGCGGCTTTCGAGGCGGCGTCGTGGAGGGCGTCGAGCACGGCGGAGACGGCGCGCTTCTCGTCGGAGGGTTGCGCGGCGGCGGTCGTCCACACGAAAGAGGCGGCGAGAAGGAGGAGCGCGGCTCGGGGCATGGCTTCGGGGGTTCGGGGTGAGAGGAAGGCTATTCGGCGTGAAGATAGAGGAGGCGGCGGCCCACCGGAAGGGTCTCCGAGGTCTCGGCGGCGGCGTTCACGATGCGGGCCGTCCCGTCGCCGTCGAGGAGGACGAGCCGCTCGTCGTCGAGCCAGCCCCACGTCCTCGCAAGCCCTGCCGGCGTCTCGCTCTCGTCCACCACACGGTAGCCGCCGAAGATACGGACGACCTTCTGAAACGTCGCGGCGTCGAGCCGCTGATCGAACACGAAGTTCGTGCCGGAGGGCGACCACCGGAAGTTCGTCTGGCTCACCATCGCGTTCGGGGTGAGCACGGAGTGTTTGCCCGTTTCGACGTCGTAGATGTAGATCTGCCGGATCTCGGGGCGGTCTTTCGCCTGCCGGTCGAAGGCGAGCTGTGCGCCGTCGGGCGCCCACGTCGCGTGGCGGGGGTGGACCTCGGCGGCGGCGACCTTCCGGGGGTTCGCGCCGTGGGCGTCGGCCACGAAGAGGGTCGAGTCGGCTTCATAGGCGCGCCGCTCGGGCACGTACGTGAGGCCGCGTTCGAGGTAGGCCATCCACCGCCCGTTCGGTGCGAAGGTGATCTCGTGCTTCTTCCGCGCGTCGATCCTGGCGACGTCGGCGCAGCCGTCCGGGGTGACCACGTACAGCGTCCGCCGGTCCCAGTTTCGCTGATCGCGCACGACGAGGTGGCCCTCGGGCAGCCACGTCTCCACGCCCCGCGCCGCGCGGCACCCGACGTCCCGCACGCCCGCCTCGTCGGCGATCATGATGCCGCCCGGCCCCATCTCCTCGACGCCCTCCGCCGAGCGCCGCGCTTCATAGAAACCGAAGGCGAGCTGTGCGCCGTCCGGCGACCACGCCGCGCTGTAGACTACGTTCGCGCCGCCGGTGTGGACGTCGCGCGCGGCGGCGGCTTCGAGGTCGACGACCGCCAGACGGGCCGCGTCTTCGCCCGCATATCCGACGGCCATGCGCCTCCCGTCCGGCGCGAGAGCCTCGGGACCGAGATATTTCGCGCCGGCGAGGAGCGTGGTCGTCGCGCCGGTGCGGTAGTCGTGCGCCACGAGGCCGCCGTCGTCGAAATAGAGGGCCGTGTACGCCGGGCCGCTCGGCGGCGGCGGCGGCGCTTCTTTGGCGGGCGGCGCGACGGGCTTCGGACCGGAGCACCGGCCCAGGCCGAGAAGCGTCACGGCGGCCAGGGCGATGCGCACGGTCGCGCGACGGAGAGCGGGAAGAGCGATGGGAACGGGCATGGGCTATGGGAACGGGCAGCTTTCGGGTGGTTCGAAAAAAGCCAAGATACGGCGGCTCCGCGTGAAAGCGGGGAGAAGAACCGGCCTCGCCTTCCGGGTCATTTCAGCATCCGGTCGAAGAAATCGGCGGCGTCGCGGTAGGCGGCGAGCCAGCTTCGATGAAGGAGGAAGCCGTGCACCTCGTCGGGAAAGATCCGCTGTTCGAAATACACGCCCTGCCGCCGGAGCGACTCGGCGAGGTCGACGGACTCGCGGAACGGGACGTTGCGGTCGTCGTCGCCGTGGATGAGAAGCACCGGCGAGCGCCACGTGTCGACGGAAGCCATCGGCGAGGATTCGAAGGCGAGGCGGGCCGCTTCCTCGCGCGCTTCGGGGTTGTACGACGGGACGAAGTTGCGGATGACCACGTTCCAGTCGTGCACGCCGTGGAGGTCGACGCCGGCGGCGAAGAGGTCGGAGGCGCGGGCGAGGCCGAGGGCCGTCAGGTAGCCGCCGTACGAACCTCCCCACAGCCCAATGCGGTCGGGGTCCACGTCGGCTCGGTTGCGAAGGTAAAGGCCTGCCCCGAGCACGTCGTTGAACTCACTCGCGCCGCGCGCGCCGTAGTTCAGCGCTTCCCGAAATTCCATTCCGTACCCGATCCCGCTCCGGTAATTGACCGAAAGCACGACGTATCCCCGGCTCGCCAGGTACTGGTTCATCGCGTATGCATTGTGATAATAGCCGCGATGATGGAAGCCGAGGAGCATCTGTCGCCGCGAGCCGCCGTGGAAGAAGAGCACCGCCGGATGCCGCTCGCCGGGCGTGTGGCGCTTCGGAAGGAAAAGCTGCCCGTGGATCGTCAGGCCGTCGGCGGCGGAGAAGAGGACCTGTTCCGGTTCGACGAGCGTCTCGGAGGGGAAGTCCGTGGGAAGGGCGTCCGGGGCGAGCCACCGGCGCGCGCCGCCGTCGAGGTGGGCGGGGTGGGCGGGATGCGTGCCCGTGGAGGCGAGCGCGAGGATCGCGCCGCGCGTCGTCATCACCGGCGCCCACTCGATGCCGCGCCCCGAGGAGACCGCCGCCGGCGGCCCGCCGTCGACCGCCACCCGCCACACGTGCTGCCGGTCGATGTCGTCCTGATTCGATGAGAAGAGGACTTCGGTGCGGTCCGGTGTGAGGGAGACGAACTGCACCTCGAACGCGCCGGGGGTCAGGAGCGCGGCCTCGCCGCCCGCGACGGGGACGGCATAGAGGTGCGTCCACCCGTCGCCTTCCCACGGAAAGACGAGGCGGTCGTTCGCACCCCAGAAGATCTGGTTGGCGGCGGAGACGCCCCGGAACGCGCTGCCCGTGCCCTCCTTCGCCCGCCATACCTCACGCGCCTCGCCCGTCGCCGCGTCGGCCACGCGGATGGACCACGGAAGGGCGCTCCGGCGCGGCATGAAGGGCAGCGCCTGCCGCTCGTTCGGGATGCGGAGGAAGGCGAGGCGCGTGCCGTCGGGCGACCATGCCGGGTTGGAGTCGTGGTTCACGGAGGGATCGAGGTACCGGAGGCGGCGCGAGGCGACTTCGAAGACGCCGATGAAGCTGTGGTCGCCCCGGTTGCTCACAAAGGCGAGGCGCGCGCCGTCGGGCGAGAAGCGGAGCGCGGAGGCGCGCCCCCGGATGGTGAAGAGCTTTTCGGGCGCGGGCTCGGCGTCGTCGAGCCCGACGCGCCACACCTGCCCGTTGTGCACGAACGCCGCCCACGTTCCGTCCGGCGACACGGCGGGCGCGCTGCCCTCGGCGAGGCGTTTCGGCGCGCCGCCCGCGACGGCGACGATCCACAGCTCACGCTTCGCGCCGTCGGGGTTGCTCGTGGGGTTCGGGATCTCGCCCGCGCGGTTCGGCGCACCGCCGCGCACGTACACGAGGTGCGTGGCGTCCGGCGTAAAGACGAGGCTGCCGAGCGCCTGCCCGTCGTCCTCGGCATAGTCCGTCACGCGACGCCCGCGATAGTCCGGACCGTCGGCTACCCAGAGGTTTCGCGCACCTTGCTCGTTGAACACCCACGCCGCGCGGTCGTGCCCGGGCGCGGCGACGAGGTCGGACGGAAACGGTGCGCCGAGCACCTGTTCGAGCGTGAAGGCGGACTGACCCCACGCGAGGCTCGGGAGAAGGAGGAAGGCAAAGAGGGCCGGGAGGAAGCGGGCTTTCATGACGCATGGGGGAAGGTGGGGAGGTCACTCGGGAAGGCGCGGCGCCGCGCCCGCTCAAAATAACGGTTCCGGGCGAACCGCGCTCGTTTTCTCCGATGCGCCCGTGGACGGGTGAAAAGTCCCATGCCGAAATAGGGTCGCTTCCCATTTTACCGGCGGAAGCCGTTCCCCGATACCTTTCGCACGGGAGCGCGATCCACCACCATCCCCCCTTCTCTTTTTCGCATCCCGATACACCCGAAGACCGAATTCACCCGGAGAGGAAGGATGAAGAAGCTGTTGTGGACGGCGGCCCTCGGGCTGCTGGGGATGAATACGTACGCCCAGTCGCATTTTTCGAACTGCTTTTCGAACACGGGAGACTATGCCACGGTCATCTTCCCCGAAACCTTGACCTACACGTTCGCGGCGGGGGACGAGGTGGCCGTGCTCATGCCGGACGGCGCGTGCGCCGGAGTGATCGTGTGGAACGCCGCCCCGCAGGCGCTCACCCTCTGGGGCGACGACAGTATCACGGGGGTCGTGGACGGCTTGCAGACGGGCGACTCGCTCGCCTTTCGCCACTTCGACGGCGTCGAAGAGCGGGACCTCGCCGTCGCGTACGATCAGAGCGATCCGATCTATGAGGCGGATACGTACGTGTCGAACGGGCTGTACGTGCTCGCCTCGGCGGAGGTCGTGACGCCGCCCGACATGGCGGTGACGCTCACGCCGCCCACGGACTCGCTCACGATCCCGCCCGAAGGCGGCGTGTTCGATTACGACGTTGCCCTCGTGAACCACACCTCCACGACGCAGACCTCCGAGGTGTGGGTGAACGTCGCCGGCGTCGGTGTGAGCATTACGCTCGGGCCGGTCCCCGTCACCCTCGCCCCGGGCGACACGCTGCTCAAAACCCTCACGCAGAACGTCCCGGCGGGCGCGCCCGCCGGCGCATACACCGTCACCGGATACGCCGGGAGCTTCCCCCTCATGGACGACTCCGACGCCTTCGCCTTCGAAAAGACCGCCGGGAAGCGCGGCGCCGGCCCCGTGGCGACGGACTGGGCCTCGACGCTCGACCGCCTCGCCGCCGGGAACGCCCCCGGCGCGTCGAAAGCCGTGCCGGAGCGCTTCGCCCTCGGCGCGAACTATCCGAACCCGTTCAACCCGACGACGGTCATCACGTACGACCTGCCCGAGGCGCGCGCGGTGACGCTGACGGTGTACGACGCGCTCGGGCGGCGCGTGGCGCGGCTGGACGAGGGCGTGCAGTCGGCGGGACGCCACCGGCTCCGCTTCGACGCCTCGCGCCTGAGCGCCGGCGTCTACGTCTATGCGCTCGAAGCGGGCGACTTCCGGGCGGCGCGGCGCATGGTTTTGCTCAAATAGTTCGCCGCTCCGATACATGCCGGGGCGCGCCCGTCTTCCCCTCATCCGGCGGGCGAAACACGCCCGGCATGGCGCGTCGCCCTCATGCGTCTCCGCGTGGGGGCGACGTCCGTTTCGGGACGGGACAGGCGCGGCGAAAGACGTCCTCGGCTTCGGCGAAAGAGACGGAGGCGAGGCGTTCGAGCGCGTCCCATGCCGCCGCTTCGCTCACACCGAGGTAGGCGTTGTCGGGGGCCTGCCGCCGCGTCCTCGCGGACAGGCATACGCTCGTGCACAGCCGCATCGTGATCAGCCCGAAAAGCGCGCGAAGTTCAACCTCGGTGAGGGGATACGCCGCGTGATAGCCCGCCGCCACGTGCGCCGCCGCCGCGAGGAGGTCGGCTTGTCCGAACATCGCGTACGCGGCGGCCACGGCGAGTTCGGACACCGTATACGTGTGCACCATGTCGCCGAAGTCGATGAGGCCCGAGAGGGTCTTTTCTCCCGAGGGCCCGTGGGCGACGAGGACGTTGTAGTCGTTTCCGTCGTTGTGGATGACGCTTTGCCGGAGCGCGGGCAGGAGGGGCGCCACGCCGGAGTCGAAGCGGCGCAGGTACTTCTCGACGAGCGTTCGGAGGGCGGGCGTGGGGAGGTGGCCGAGGCGGTCGTACAGCTCGGCGTAGCGTCGGAGGTCCCACACCAGCGTGCGGCGCATGGCCGGGTGGGTAAAGGGTTCGAGGGCTTCGTCGAGCCGGCCGAAGGCGCGGCCGAGGCTTCGGAGGAGCGCCGGCGCATGGGGCGTCGCCTCGGCGAAGGGGCGGCCCGGCAGAAAAGCGACCATCCACACGTGGTGGCGGAGGCCGGAAGCGCCGGAGACCGTCGTCAGGAGCGCGCCGGTGCGGGTCGGGCGCACGCGCGGCGTCCGGAAAGGCAGGCGGCGCGCGGCGAGGTGGGCGAGAGCGGCCTGCTGAAACGCGAGCGCCGCCGGGTCCTCGGCGGCGTTGGCGATTTTGAGGACGAATGCGTCGCCCCCCTCCGTTCGCAGACGGAAGTTCTGATCGCTATAACTGGGCAGCGCCCGTGCGCTCACGTCGAGGTCGTAATGCCGCCGCACGAGGCGACGGGCGTCTTCCTCCGAAAAAGCCGGACGCGTGCTCGGGTCGGGGGCCATGGACGACGAGGGATGGGACGAGGGCGGTCGGTTCAAGATACGTCACGTGACGCGCTCGCCGCACCCGCTCGCCGAAAAGACCGGGCGTTTATCCCCGGGCCGCCTCTTCTTTTTTGCGGGTCGAAAGGTGGAACGGCGCGTAGAGCGGGCAGAAGCTGACCGTGCTCGTGAGCAGGAAAATCACGGCCACGATGCCGAGGATGATGGCGAGGGTGCCGCTCACCGTGCCGGTAAGAACGAGCGCGCCCAGCACGAGGGCGACGACGACCCGTACGATGCGATCGACAGTGCCCATATTCTTTTTCATGACGATACCTCCAGTAAGGTTTGGTGATGCGACAGCGTCAGGTCACGAGCCATTGCACGAGGACGACCGCCCCGGCGATGACGCCCAGGCAGATCAGGCAGACGATCAGGAGTTTGAATGCTTTGGAACCGTCCACGTCTCGTCCTCGGATGGTTCGTGAGATCCTGTTGCCATAATAATGCCCGTGTGACCAAACGTCTGTGATTAAGTCACATTGTCATAGGAGGTTCGCTTTTTTTCGGAGGCCTTCGAGGTTCGTAAGGTGGATTGCGCCGCGTGAGAGGTTCAGCAGTCCTTCCCGCTCGAACTCCTTCAGGTTGCGGCTGACGACCTCGCGGGCCGTGCCGAGCTCGTCGGCGATGGCTTCGTGCGTGGTCCGCAGGTCGGTTCCTTCGCCGACGGCCGCCACGAGGTAGGCGGCGATCCGCGCGTCCATACGTCGGAACGTGACCGCCTCGACCACCGTGATGACGTCGGCGAGACGCTGCCAGAGCAGGTCGAAGACGTACTGCCGCCAGACGTCGTGCTCGTCGAGCCATCGGCGAAACGTCGCCGCCGGAATGAACGCTGCCGTCACGTCGCTCTCGGCGACGGCGAAGGCGGGGAAAGGATGCTCGGTGAGGATGCACGAAGCCGTGAGGATGCAACTCTCGCCCGTCTCCAGCCGGTAGAGCGTGATCTCGCGTCCCTGATCACCCGACTTGTACACGCGCGCCGAGCCCGAAAGCACGAGCGGCAGATGCCGACACCGGTCGCCTTCCATACAGATGAAGGCCTTCGGAGGGGCCGACGCCCGATGTGCCTGCGCGAAGAACGCCTTGCGGAAAGCTTCCGGGCTCGTTCTCAAAAAAGGAAGCGCCTGAAAAACCTCTTCCTCAAAGCGCGACAGGTCCGGCATGGGGCAGGGGGATGGGTGAGGTCAGACGACAAGGTACGGTTTTCGACGGGCAAAGGGGAAGCTCCGCTCTTCCACAAAGGAAAAGGCAGGACGCCGGATCGACGCCCTGCCTCAGGAGAGGAGGTAAGCCTGCGATTCCGATGCCTTTGCTCAGAGCCCCACGTGCACGCCGAAGATGAACGTCAGCGTGGAGAGTTCACAATCCACTGAGGCGCCCGGCACCGTTCCGAACTGCGGGTGCTTCCAGTTCCCGCTCACGTCGTTCTTGAGGCCGTACTGAGCGGCGAAGGAAGCCGTCACCTTGTTCGAGAGCACGTAGGAGAACCCTCCGGCGAGGTGATGTTGGATGATGGCGGGCGAGGGCGTGTTGAAGAACACCACGTCGCTGTCGATGGGGTTGTCGTTGTGCGCATAGCCGAGGCGCACCGGCAGACGCGGCGTCAGGTCGTACTGCACCCCCGTCGCCACCACCACGATGCTTTTCCAGCCAAAGCCCTTCACGGCTCCAAACGGGTCGAAGCCGACCTGATCGAAGCCGTTCGTGTGCGCGAAGTCGATGTACCGCACGTCGGCGACGAAGGTCCAGCGTTCCACCCCGGAATAGCTAAGTCCGGCGGAGACGATCATGGGGTAGTCCATGTCGAAGGAGAAGGTGCGGGGGGCGCCCGTCTCATCCTGTCCGTCGAACTCGAACGGGTCGAAGTTCTGGGTGGATTTGAAGGAGGCTCCGAGGTTGAAGCCGGAGAGGTCGGTGATCTGGAGGCCGACCTGGAAGCCATAGCCGAGCGTCCCGGTTTTCGGCGCGGCGCTATAGGTCGGGAAGCCGTCGCCGTTGGCGTCGTTGGGCGGTGCGGCAGGGAACGGCGTCACCCTCAGCGTGGCATAGTTGAGCGTGGGCGCAACGCCGATGGACACCTTGTCGCTCAGCCGGTACGCCGCCGTCGGTGAGACCTGCAGGAGGGCGAACTCGGAACTGATGCTGCCGAAGCCCATGCCGCCCGGCGGTTGCGGAGTGAGGATGGGGTTCGTCGGGTCGAGAGGATGATCGACGCCGAAGCCGCCCACGCCGAAGGCGCTCAGGCCGAAGGCCCACCGGGAGGCTTCGGGAGCATAGACGAAGCCGACGGCCGGGATCGGGAAGGGGCCCGCCTGGCTGTCGGTGACGCCGGACATGCGGACCGGCGGGCCGAAGGGGCCGAAGGCTCCCGGCTCCACCGTCGAGGCCAGATCCCCGGTGGGGATGAGCACCTGAAGGCTCAGGTCGAGAGCGTTTCCGGGAAGCATCGTGATGCCGGCCGGATTCCAGTGGAGGGCCGTCAGCCCGTCCTGCGGGAGGGCCATGCCCGCGCCGCCCCAGGCCTGGTCGACCGGGCCGACGCCGTTGAGTACGTGGCCCGTCTGCCCCCACGCCGTCGTCGCGAGAAAGGCCAGGGTGAGGATCGTCGCGAGCGCCCGGCTCGCGCGGCGGCGGACGCTCGTGGAAGATAAATTTGCGTCTGTCATGGTATCACTCCGTTTTCGTGATCGGGAATGCCGAATCCTTCAGGAGCACCGAAAGATGATCGGGAGGTCTACCCGATTCGGGCGCTTGCTTCAAGGATCGGCCTGGAGCCGCTTTCATGGGGTAAGGGAAGAGGGCCTTCGCAGAGACGGCAATACCGGAAAAAAATCGTGGGCGATTCGCTTACATTGTAGAATGACATGTTATGACACGTATTGTTGTAATGACATATTTTTCGTATCATGGGCACGCCCATCGCCGCCATTGAAAGATCAGGGGAAGAGATGTTAAAGCCGGGACGCCCGCGCCATGAGCAGGTAAGCAGTTGGATGCGGGAGCAGATTGAAGAGGGGGTTTTTGCCGCGGATGAACGTTTGCCCTCCGAGAGCCAGATCGGAGCGCGCTTCGGGGTCAGCCGCATCACGGTGCGGCGGGCCTTGCAGACGCTGGAGAACCAGGGGCTCATCTACCGACGGCAGGGGCTCGGGTCGTTCGTCAAAGACAACCGGGTGCGGCAGGGGCTCGTTCGCCTGACCGACTTCGTCGAGGACATGACGCAGGCGGGCATCGAAGCGGCCTCCCGGGTGCTTTTCCAGGGCCTCGAACCCGTCCCGCCGGACGTGGCCGCCGCCCTCGAACTCGCCGAGGGCACGACCGTCCTCCGCCTCGATCGTCTCCGCCTCGGCGACGGCGAGCCCATCGCCTTCGACCGGACGTGGATGCCCGTCTTCTATGCCCACCTCCTCGAAGGGCACGACCTGGAGCGGGAAACCATCTATCACATCCTGGAACGGGACTACGAAATCCCGGTGCTCCGGGGCCGGTATCGGATCGAGGCCGTCAACGCGGAAGCCGAGATCGCGGAGCGGCTCGGCGTTTCCGAAGGCCGGGCCCTCCTGCTGATCACCCGCACCTCCACCACGCACGGCGACCGCCGCATCTATCTCCAACGGCGGTATTACCGGAGCGACCTCGTGGCGTACGAACTCGAGCTCGAGCGTGCTTCCGAACACCGGGGGTCTCTCGCGCAGGGGTTGCCGTTGCGCGACTTCGAGCCGGTCTTCAAAAAGCGCTGACCGGACCGCTCGCGCCCGTCGTTGCGGGGGAGGGCGGATCGGACGAGGCGCGCCGGCGTATACGTGCGCCCGGCCCGGCATCTCCGCGCCCCGGATCCTCCACAAACGAGCATCGATGAAACGGCGAATGTTGATTCTCGCAATGGCGCTCTTCGGCCTCGTCGGCGTGGGCGCGGTGTATGCGCAAAGCCTGACGTGGTCCGTCGTACACCGCATGGTCCGGAGCAATTTCCCGGAGGTGCGGCAGATCTCCACCGACTCGCTGGCCGCGCGTCTGAGCGCTCCGGATCTGCCGCCGCCCCTGCTCCTGGACGTGCGGACGGAGGCCGAGTTCGCCGTGAGCCATCTCCTCGGGGCCGTCCGCGTGGATCCGGAAACGCCGGACCTCGCCTTTCTCGACACCCTCGCCCGCGACGCGCCCATCGTCGCCTATTGCTCGGTCGGCTATCGCTCTTCGAAGCTCGTGCGCACGTTGCGGGAGAAGGGCTTCACGAACGTCTCGAACCTCGAAGGCTCGCTCTTTCAGTGGGCCAACGAGGGCCGGCCGGTCTACCGCGACGGCGAGATCGTCCGGCAGGTGCATCCGTACGACCGGGTGTGGGGTATGCTTCTCCAAAAGGAACTGCGGGCCTATGCGCCCGCCCCTTCGAACTGACCGGCACGCACAGCCACGGACGATCTATGCGATTTTTTTCGATGAGCCTGCGAGGACTTGGAGCGGCGCTCGCGCTTCTGGCCGGGATGGAAGGTGCGGCGGCGCAGACGCCGAACTTCGAGGACCTGAAGGCGATCATCCCCGAGATGATGGAGGAAGCCGAGGTGACCGGTCTCGCCCTGGCGTTCATCGCGGACGGAGCGCCGGTGTGGGCCGAGGGCTTCGGCGTCCGGAGCGCCGTGACGAAGCCGCCCGTGACGGCGCACACCGTCTTCGAGGCCGCCTCGCTGAGCAAGCCCGTCTTCGCCTACATCGTGCTTCAGCTCGTCGATGAGGGCGTGCTCGAGCTCGACGCGCCGCTGGCCGATTATCTCCCGTACGAAGACCTCGCGGCGGACGAGCGATACCGTGCGATCACCGCGCGCATGGTGCTCAGCCACACCACAGGCCTGCCGAACTGGCGTCCGCCCGGCGGCGACCTCACGCTCGCCTTCGATCCCGGCGCGCGCTTTCAGTATTCGGGGGAGGGCTTCCTCTATCTCCAACGCGTCGTCGAGCACCTGACCGGCGAGCCGTTGCGCGTGCTCGCGGTGAAGCGCGTCTTCGAGCCGCTCGGTATGATGCAGAGCAGCTTCGTGTGGGAGGATCGCTTCGGCCCGGACATCGCCGTGGGGCACCTGGCGGACGGCGCCGCGCTCGACAAGTTCACGCCCGTCGAAGGCAATGCGGCGTCGAGCCTCCACACCACCGCGCCGGACTATGCCCGCTTCGTCGCCGCCGTGATGAACGGAGAAGGCCTGAGCACAGCCATGCATGAGGCCATGCTCTCCCCGCAGTCCGACGCCGAAGACGGCATCCACTGGGGCCTCGGGTGGGGGCTTCAGGAGACCGCCGACGGCCGTGCCTTCTGGCACTGGGGCGACAACCGGGGCTACAAAAGCTTTGTCATCGCCTTCCCCGAACAGCGGCGCGGGCTCGTCTTCTTCACGAACAGCGACAACGGTATGCTCCTGCTCCACGCGCTTCTCGCCGAAACGCTGGGCAGCGATCAGCCCGCCGCCGATTGGCTCGGCTACGACCGGTACGACGACCCCCAGCTTCGGATGGTGGCGGCGCTCTTCAAGGTCATCCGCGAACAGGGCGTCGAAGCCGCCATCGCGCAGTATCACGCGTGGAAGGACGGCGGCGCGTATCCCCCCGTCGTCTTCGAGGAAGAGATGCTCAACACGCTCGGCTACCGGCTCCTGCGCTCGGGGCACGTCGAGGACGCCATCGAGATCTTCAAGCTCAACGTGGAGATGTTTCCCGGCGCGTACAACACGTACGACAGCCTCGGCGAGGCCTACATGATCCACGGCGACCTCCGGGAGGCGCTTCAGAATTACCAGAAGTCGGTCGAGCTCGACCCCGGCAACGTGACGGGCGCGCAGATGATCAAGCGGCTTCGGGCGGCCCTTTTGAAGAAGCAGTAGACGCGCTCACCGGAATCTCGGCACGATGCGCCCGGCGATGAGGTCGAGGATGGCCAGTTCCTGGGTTTCCTTCTGTGCGGGCGAGACGTCCCACGCCGCCGTGGTGACGACGAGGAGGTCGAGCGCGGGCACGCCGTAAAGGAATTGCCCGCCATAGCCCCAGGCGAGTGTGACGTTTTCCGTCTGTCCTTCGTCGAGCCAGAAGAGGTAGCCGTAGTCGACGTCGGCGAGGGGGCCGTACTGCCAGTCGAGGCGGTATTGCTCGACGGTCGCTTCCCGCACCCACGCGGCGGGGACGATCTGTTGGCCGCCGTACCGGCCCTCCTGCGCGATCATCAGGCCGAGGGCGGCCGCATCGCGAGGGCGAAGCTGAAGGCCCGCGCCGCCGTTATAATACCCCTGTTTGTCCGTCTCCCACGCCAACTCCGTGATGCCCATCGGACCGAAGAGGTAGGTCTCGGCGAAGGCTTTCGTGCTCATCCCGGTGGCCTCGGTGAGGAGGGCCGAGAGCAGGTGCGTGCCGCCCGAGTTGTAGTTGAAATACTGGCCGGGGACGGTGACGAGGGGCTTGTCGAGGACGTATTGAATCTGGTTCGGCGCGAGCATCCACAGCTGATATTCGGAGCCGTCCGTCTCGTGCCACTCGAAGCCGCCGTTCATCGTCATGAGCTGGGCGATGGTGAGGGCGCCCTTCTCCGCGTCGAAGTCGGCGATGCCGGTGAGGAAGTCGGCGATGGTCTGGTCGGTGCTTTCGAGGAAGCCCTCGTCGAGGGCGATGCCGATGAGCAGCGCGACGACGCTTTTGGTGACGGACCGGACGTGGTTGAGGCTGTCGGCGCGGTTGCCGTCATAATACCGCTCGAGCACGAGCCGCCCTTCGTGGAGCACGAGCAGGCTTTTGAGGCCCTCGGCGGGTGCGGCGCTCCCACGCTCTGCCGAAAGGTGCGTTTCGAGGCCGATCTCCGGCGCATCCGGCGCGGGGGACTCGAGCGGGGCAAGCGCCTCGCAGGCCGCAAACAGAAGTGCGGCAAACGCGAGCGCGGTCCATCGGCGGAGCATGTTCATGGGTCTGAGACGGGTCTGTGCGTGTGGTCTGTCTATCGGGCAATGGGGTTTCGGATGCAGAGCGTCTCCGGCGGCGTTCAAACGCAGAGCATGGGAACGAGCGCTTTCATAAAAAACGATGGAGAACGTCGATGTGGGGGCGCTTTCGAAAAAAGTTATCTTCCCGCATTGTGCCGGAAAATACACGTTGGCGCTGTGCGATGCATCCCGGCGTTTCCTCGTGCGTACATAGCCGCGCCGATTCTTCTTCCCATCAATCCCCGTTGATCTCATGCGAAAAGCCCTGTGGGTGCTTCTACCTCTTTTCCTCTTGAGCGCGTGGACCGCCGGGCGCCCGTCCTCTGACGAGATCGCCCGAGAGGGCTCCGGCGAAATCGAGTCCGCCGCCGACCTCATCGAAGCCATGCGGGCGCGGTACGACGGGAAGTGGTACCGGACGCTCACCTTCCTCCAGATGAGCATTCAGCACAACGCCGACGGCAGCCGCGACACCACGTTCTGGCACGAGGCGCTCGAAATGCCGGGCAAGCTCCGCATCGACTTCGAGCCGCTCGACGCCGGGAACGGCATGCTTTTCCGGGACGGGACGCTTTATCGCATCCAGAACGGCAAAGTGACCGGCTCGCAGCAACAGGAACACACGCTCATGCTCCTCGGCTTCGATGTGTATTTCCTTTCGCCGGAGGAGACCCTGACCAAACTCGGCAGGCTGGGCTTCGATCTCTCGAAGATGCATGAATCGACGTGGCAGGGCCGCCCGGTCTATGTGGTCGGAAGCGAGACGGACGACGAGCGCCGGAGCCAGTTCTGGATCGACAGGGAGCGGCTGTATTTCGTGCGGGTGGTGCAGCCCATCCCGGACGGCAGCCTTCGCGAGACGCAGTTCAACGGGTACCGGCCGCTCGGCGGCGGATGGATCGCGCCGGAGGTGCTTTTCTTCGTCAACGGGAACGTCTTCTTCGAAGAATATTACCGCGACGTTCGCGCCGACGTGTCCCTGGACCCGATGGTTTTCGATCCGGAGCACTGGCGCGAGGGGGTGCGGCGAGGGAAGTGAGTCGTGTTCACGGGCGCGCGGTGAGGAAGCGCCGGGCGTCGGCGGCGGTGCGGGCGGGCCGTTCCTCCATCGGCACGTGGCCGGCGTCGGGATAGGTGATGAGCACGGCGTGCGGCAGGCGCTCGGTGAAACGCCGGGCCGTGGCGACGGGGATCCACACGTCCTGTTTGCCCCAGAGGATCAGCGTGGGCGCGCGCACGTAGGCGATCTGGTCGAAGCGGTTCGGCTCGACGGTGCGCGCGCGGGCGACGAAGGCGGCGCGGTTCCCTTCCCGGAGCGAAAGCTCATAGTACCGGTCCACGAGCGCGGGCGTCACCTTCGCGTCGTCGGCATAGACCTCGCGGAGGCTCTTTTCCATGAGCGAACGCGGCGTGACGACGGTGAGCAGCCGGTTCGCGACGGGCGTCCGGGCGAGTTTGAAAACGAACGGATCCGGCGCGTCGTCGGGTGCGCCGGCGGGGTCGATGAGGATGAGCTTCTCGACGCGTTGCGGGTGCGCAAGCGCATACCGCCAGGCGATGTGCCCGCCGAGCGAATTGCCCGCCAGCGAGAAGCGTTCGAGCCCCAGCCGTCCGACGAAGTGTTCGAGGAAGTCGACGTATGTGGCGATGCGGTAATCGTGCGCGGGGTTCGGCCCGGTGAGGCCGAAGCCGGGCAGGTCGAGGCGAACGACGCGGAAGGAGTCCGCGAGCGCTTCGACCCAGCCGTCCCACGTGTGGAGCGAGGCGCCGGTGCCGTGAAGGAGCACGAGCGCCGGACCTTCGCCCTCGTCCCGGTAGTGGACCTCCATGCCGTCGAGGCTCATGAACTGCGAGGGCGGCGGCGCGTATTTCGGCTTCAGTTCCTCGACGGGGATGTCGGGCCGGATGAATGCGGCCCCGAGCGCGAGCACGGCGAGCACCGGCGCGATCCGGAAAAGTTTGCGCATCGTGTGTGGTGGCGGGTGAACGGTGGTGGCGTGGGAAACTACTAAAAAAAAGAACTCTTTTCGAAATGCGTGGTGCTTCGATGGCTACGTCCCTTTCTGCTTCCGACGAAGCCGGGTGGCGCGATCTGACGCTCACACTCGACGAGGTGCTTCGTCCGGTGCTTCGGTGGTCGGTCTATCTCGCGGCGCTCACCTTCGGGCCGTACGTGGCGCTGTGGGGTCTGCCCTCGTTCGATCTCGGCGCGTGGCCTTCGGCGGCGGGCACGGTGCTCGTCTACGTGGTGGTTTTCACGGTTGTGTATGCCGTGAGCGCCGTCGCGCACGAGGGGCTGCACGCGCTGACGATGACGCTCGTGGCGGGCGTTCCGTGGCGCACCATCCGCTTCGGCGTGCGCTGGCGCGACGGCATCGCATACGTGCACAGCCCCGTGCCGATGACCGTCCGGGCGTACCGGGTGGTGCTCGCCGTGCCGGGCGTCGTGCTGGGGCTCTTGCCCGCGCTGCTCGGCCTCGCGCTCGGCAACGGGTGGCTCGTCCTCTACGGGTACGTCATGCTCGCCTCCGCCCTCGGCGACGCCGTCATGCTTCGCCTCCTCGCCCCGCTCGACGGCGACACCCTCGTCCGCGATCACCCGACGGAGGTCGGCTGTCAGGTGCGGGTTTCGGGGACGCAACCACGCCGCTCGCTCACTGCGTGAACCACTGCCGGATGACGCGCTCGGCGGGTTTGTTCTGGGGCGTAAAGTTGAGGTCGCGGTTGCGGGAAGCGCGGTCGTACTCGGGGTGCCATTTCCAGATGATTGCGCCGGCGAGCCACGGGGCCGACCAGCACTGTTCGAAGAATGCCTCGAAGAGCCGCGCCTGCAGTTCGAAGTCGGGCGCGACGTGCCCGTACTCGTCGCGGGAGGGCCAGCGCCACGGTTCGGCGGCGGCGTAGGGCACGCTCCGGTAGCCGATCTCGGTGAGGAGCACCGGGCGGCCCGTGCGCCGGGAGACGCGCGCCAGCGCTTCGAGGTGCGGCTCCCACCCCGCCTTCAGCGCTTCGAGCGAGGGGTCGGACGCCCCCGTGATCGGGAAATAAGCCTGCACGCCCACGAAGTCGAGCGCGTCCCAGAAAGGCACGTGTTCGAAATCCTCATGCCAGTTCGCCGCGTACGTGAGCTTGCCGTCGTAGACTTTCCGCACGTCGGCGATGAGCCCGCGCCAGAACGCCTCGCGCGTCCGGACGGACGTGGCCAGCTCCGTGCCGACGACGAGCACTGCCGCGTCGACCTCGGCGGCGAGACGGGCGTAGTGCAGGACCACCTCGCGATAGGCTTCCTCCCATTTTTGCCAGGCGGCCTCGGTGGCAAAGGCGATGTCGGCGGTCCACGCGCCGCCGCGCAGCCAGAGCTGCGGCTTGAGGATGAGCTTCATGCCGCGTGAGCGCAGCCGTCCGGCGAGGTCGCGGATGCCCGCATCGCTCTCCGAATACCATTGCCCGCCGGGGTTGTGACGGATCTCCGGATGATCTTTCGACGGCTGAAAAGCATAGGGGATGACGGTGACGTGGGTGACGCCGAGGTCGTGGAGGCGCGCCAGCGTGGCCGTCTCGGGCGGGCGCCGGGCGTCGAGCGTGATGCCCCGGATGTGGGCGGCTTCCGGCGCGGCGTTCCATCCGAGCGCGCCGAGGGCGAGCGCGAGCGCCACGCCGCCACCCGCCAGCAGGAGGCCGGTCGTTCGGAGAAACGCGAGGCGCGAGACGATCATCGTGCGGCGGAGTCTGAGAAAGGAGCGGGTCAGCGTGCGGGAAGGACCACCATGCGCCGCGTCTCGACGCGCCCGAGCGCTTCGAGACGGTAGACGTACAGCCCGGCGGCGAGTTTCGACGCATCCCATGTGAGCCGGTGGAGACGGAGCGCGATTATAATTTGCCAAGCCGCGAAAAACTATTAGATTATTCGGGCAAAGCACAAGGCATATTGTGAGGCACCGCTCCTTTCCCATCCCCCGGAGGTAGATCAATGTATACGCGCCGCCAGTTTTTCGGAGCCTTTGGCGGTCCCGCCGCCGCCGCCATGGTGACCGCCACGTTCAAACCCGTCGCGTTGCCGCGCCTGCTCGACGTGCTCGCCGCTCATCCCGGCACGCCGGAGGAGGTCGCCCGCGACGAGTCGTTCTGGCTCGAAGTGCAACAGGCCTTCACGGTGGACCGCAGCCTCGTCAACCTGAACAACGGCGGCGTCAGCCCCGCGCCGGCCATCGTGCAGGAGGCCATGAAACGCCACCTCGACTACTCGAACGAGGCGCCGGTCTATACGATGTGGCGCATCCTCGAACCCCAGCGCGAGGGCGTCCGGCAGCGCCTGGCCCGCGACTTCGGCTGCGACCCCGAGGAGATCGCCCTCACGCGCAATGCTTCGGAAGGACTTCAGATTTGCCAGCTCGGCCTCGACTTCGAGCCGGGCGACGAGGTGCTCACCACCACGCACGACTACGGGCGCATGATCAACACCTTCAAACAGCGTGAGCGCCGCGACGGCATCAAGCTCGTGCAGTTTCCCCTGCCCATCCCCGCCGAGGACCCGGACGAGGTCGTGCGCCTGTTCGAGGAACACATCACGCCGCGCACCCGGGCCATCCTCATGTGCCACATCGTCAACATCACGGGGCAGATCCTGCCGGTGAAGAAGGTGGTGCACATGGCCCGTGCGAAGGGTATTCCCGTCATCGTCGACGGCGCGCATTCGTTCGCCCACTTCCGGTTTACCCACGACGACCTCGACTGCGACTATTACGCGACGAGTCTTCACAAGTGGCTCTTCGCCCCGCACGGCACGGGGATGCTCTATGTGCGGAAAGACAAGATCGGCGGGTTGTGGCCGATGATGGCCGCGCCCGAGAAGATGGACGAGGACATCCGCAAGTTCGAAGAGATCGGCACGCATCCGGCGGCGAACTACCTCGCCATTGCCGAGGCGCTCACGTTCCATCAGGGCATCGGGGCCGAGCGGAAAGAGGCCCGGCTTCGGCATCTCACGCGCCTGTGGGTGGACCGTCTCCTCGCGCACGACCGCGTCCGGCTCCACACGAGCCTCAAGCCCGAGTTCTCGTGCGCCATCGCCACGGTTCAGGTCGAGGGCGTCGATACGGTGAAGCTCGGGCAGCACCTGTGGCGGAAGCACCGGATCATCGTCACCCCCATCATACACCCCGAGTTCGAGGGCTTGCGCGTGACGCCGAACGTGTATACGACGCTCGAAGAGATCGACCGCTTCGTCGACGCCATGGAGGACGTCCTTCGGAACGGCTTGCCCGAGGCGTGAGCCGACCGGGCCGGCGTCCTTTTCACCTCCCTCGAAAGCGGAACGGGAAGCGCCTTTGACGTACGACATCGCCATCATCGGCGGGGGCATCGTGGGGCTGGCGACGGCCCACCACCTCGCGTTTCACTATCCGGGTCGGCGGCTCGTCGTGCTCGAAAAGGAGCCGCGTCTGGCTGCGCATCAGACCGGGCGCAACTCGGGGGTGATCCACTCGGGCATCTATTATCGGCCCGGCTCGCTGAAGGCGGAGAACTGCCGCGAGGGGCGGAAGGCGCTCGTGGCTTTTTGCGAGGCGGAGGGCGTGCCGTACGAGGTCTGCGGCAAGGTGATCGTGGCCGTGCGCGAGGACGAGCGCCCGCGCCTCCACGCCATCCTCGAACGCGGGCGGGCGAACGGCGTCGCGTGCGAGCGCATCGGGCCGGAGCGGCTGCGCGAGCGCGAGCCGCACGCGGCGGGCCTCGAAGCGATCTACGTGCCCGAGGCCGGCATCGTCGACTACCGGGCGGTGAGCGAGCGCCTGGCGGATCGGGTCCGGGCGCGCGGGCACGAGATCCGCACGAGCGCCGGGGTGCGCGGCATGGCCGAACGCCCCGACGGCCTCACGCTCGCGACGACGGCGGGCGAGGTCCGGGCGCGCTTCGCCGTCAACTGCGCCGGGCTGTACGCCGACCACGTGGCGAAGATGAGCGGGCAGGACCCCGGCGTGCGCATCGTCCCTTTTCGCGGCGAATACTACGAACTGAAGCCGCGCGCGCGCCGCCTCTGTCGCCATCTCATCTACCCCGTGCCCGATCCCGCCTATCCGTTCCTCGGCGTCCACTTCACGCGGAGGGTCGACGGGCGCGTGGAGTGCGGGCCGAGCGCCGTGCTCGCCTTCGCGCGCGAGGGGTACACCTTCGGCACGATCCGTCCGGGCGAGCTGGCCGAGACGCTCGCCTACCCCGGCTTCCTTCGCATGGCGCGGCGGCACTGGCGCAAAGGCCTCTTCGAGATCGGGCAGTCGCTCTGCCGGAGGATCTACCTCGCCTCGCTCCGCCGGCTCATCCCCGAGATCACGCTCGACGACCTCGAACCGGCCCCCGCCGGCGTGCGCGCACAGGCCCTCCGCCCCGACGGCGAGCTCGTGGACGACTTCCTCATCGAAGAAACCGACCGCGTCGTGAACGTGTGCAATGCCGCCTCGCCCGCCGCCACCGCCTCGCTCAACGTGGGCCGCCTCGTGGCCGAACGCCTCGCCGTGCGCTTTGCGTGAAACGGAGTCGTTCGCCGGGGCACGAACCCCCGACCCTCACCTTCAAACCCGAAACCCGACTTATGGCCTGGATAGAGATGATCGACGAGGCGGACGCCTCCGGAGAACTCAAGGAGATTTACGATCGCATCGTCGGCAGCCGGGGGAAGCTGTCGAACATCATGCGCATTCACAGCCTCAACCCGCCCACGATGCAGGCGCACATGGACCTGTATCTGAAGATCATGTTCGGCCGCTCGAAGCTCCGCCGCGCCGACCGCGAACTCATTGCCACCGTCGTCTCGGCGGCGAACGGGTGCCCGTACTGCGTGCATCATCACGCCGAGGCGCTCAATTTTTACTGGAAGGATCGGGACCGCGTGAGGCAGGCGACGCGCGACTTCCGCGCGCTCGAGCTGACCGGGCGGCAGCGGGCCATGCTCGAATACGCCGAGAAGCTCACGAAAACGCCCGCCGCCGTCACCGAAGCCGACGTCGAGGCGCTCCGGGCCGAAGGCTTCACCGACCGCGACATCCTCGACCTCAACCTGATCACGAGCTATTTCAACTTCGTCAACCGCATCGCCTCCGGCCTCGGCGTGGACTTTTCGCCCGAGGAGGTCAGCGGGTATCAGTATTGAGGCGGCCGAGGGTTTTCCGTTCCCCGCGGGTTCGTCGCATGAAAAAAGGCCCGGAAACGCTCGGTTTCCGGGCCGGATGGCGGAAGGTTCCTGCCGGCTTCGTCAGGCCGTCTGTGGAGCCTCGGTGCTTTCCGCCTGTCGTTGGTCCAGGCTGTGCGGCCCCGAGCCGAAGTGCGTGAGGAGCAACGCGCCGCCCGCGAGCGCGAGATCCTTGAAGAAATGCGCCATCTCGTTCTGGGCCATCGCCTCTTCGACGCCCCAGAAGTTGTGCATGATGAAGGCCGTCGGGACGAGGAAGACGACGAGCAGCCAGGCTCCGATTTTGGCCTTGTAGCCGAGCATGATGCTCAGCCCGCCGGCGATGATCATGAGGCCCGTGACGACCGTGACGAACGTCGCGGCCGGCACGCCTTTCGAGGCGGCGTACCCGCTCATGGCGTCGAGCTTCATCAGGTGGTTGAGCCCGAACAGGAGGAACGGGAGGGAGAAGAGGAAACGTCCGATGAGAACCGCGTATTTCATGGCGCTCTCCGTAAGGTTGGTGGGAAATGGATGCAGCCGAACCCTCCCCCCTTCAAGAAAATACTATTCGGGAGAATAATATCAAGGGGATGGGGCTGAAATTCGTTATAACGAGTATGAGAATCCACGTAACGTTGGAGGCGTCGCTCGCTCTAAAGATGACGAGGCCGCGCGGGGAGAGGTACGCTCCGTTCCGGCCGAGGCGGCGGCGTTCCGTCGCCCTGAGGAGACGTCTCGCACAGCCCATGACCGAGTGATGAATCTACCTGCCGCAAAGCCGCTGTTTCGATGGACCCTCGCGTTGATGACGGGGGTGTTGGCCGTCGTGGGGACGGCGACGGCGCAGCGCCCGCAGGGGGCGCGGCTGGACGACTGGCGGACGAACTGGGACAAGAAGAACATCGACGTCTCCGAACTGTCGGTCAACATCCCGCGCGACGCGATCCCCGCCATCGACCGGCCGAAGTTCGTCTCCATCGAGGAGGCGCGTCGGTGGATCGGGGAGCAGGAGCCGGTCCTCTCGCTCGTGATCGACGGGGTGGCGCGCGCCTATCCGCTCCAGATCCTTACCTGGCACGAGATCGTCAACGACGCCGTATCGTTCGACATCCCCGTCACGGTCACGTTTTGCCCCCTCTGTTACAGCGCCCTCGTCTATGACCGGCGCGTGGACGGGCAGACCCTCGAATTCGGCGTCTCCGGGATGCTCCGCCACTCGGACCTCGTCATGTACGACCGGCAGACGCACACGCTCTGGCAACAGCTCTCCGGCGAAGGCATCGTCGGCGACCTCACGGGGGTGAAGCTCACGCAGATCCCGGCGCAGATCATCTCGTTCGAGCAGTTTTATACGGCCCATCCCGACGGCATGGTGCTCTCCCGGGACACCGGCCACCGGCGCAATTACGGCCGGAATCCATACGTCGGGTACGACAACGTGAACGAGCGCCCGTTCCTGTACAAAGGACCCACCGACGATCGGCTCCGCCCGATGGAGAAGGTAGTGGGCGTGAGCTTCGGCGGGGTGGACAAGGCGTATCCGTATGCGGTCACGCGACGGGCGCACGTCATCCACGACGAGGTGGGCGGGCAGCCGCTCGTCGTCTTTCACTCCGAGAAAGGCGCAACCTCGGCGCTCGACAAGTCCCGCATCGCCGAGTCGCGCGAGATCGGCTCCACCGGCGTCTTCGATCCGACGGTCGACGGGCGCGTGCTCCACTTTTCATACGAAGACGGTCGCTTCGTCGATGCGGAGACGGGGAGCGTGTGGGACGTCACGGGCCGCGCCGTCTCCGGGCCGATGGCCGGGCGGCAGCTTCGGGCGTTGCCCCACGGCGACTACTTCTCTTTCGCGTGGTTCGCCTTCAAACCGAACACCGACCTTTATCAAAACTGACGGCTTCCGCCCTTCGGGGAAAGCCGGACCTACCCATTCGAGATGCGGCCATGACCAGATCGTTCACGCCTCGCTTTCATCGCTCGATCCCGTCTTTCGTGCTCGTCTTCGCCGTGATGCTCTCCGCCTGTGACGGCGGCGGCGGGGCGGGCGGCGGCAACAACGACGTCGAAACCACCGGCCCGCTTCCCCGCGTGGACGCCGAAAACTGCAACATCGACATCAGCCACTTCGCCGACGGCGGCGTGCCCCCGGACGGCATCCCCGCGCTCACGAACCCCGACCTCGTGCCGCCGGATGAGGTCGGAGGCTTCCTCGTCGACGACAGCCGCGTCATCGGCTTCTTCGTTGACGGGCAGGCCTACGCCGTGCCGCACAACATCCTGTGGTGGCACGAGATCGCCAACTTCGACTTCGGGTCTACGAAGCTCGCCGTCACGTATTGCCCGCTCACAGGATCGAGCATCGCCTTCGACCGCGCCGCCGTCGGAGGCGGGACGTTCGGCGTCTCGGGGCTGCTCTACAACAACAACCTGACGATGTACGACCGCACGGACAACGTCTCGCTGTGGCCGCAGATGATCGGAAGCGCCGGATGCGGGGGGCGCGTGGGCACGTCGCTCACGAAGTTTCCCGTGATCGAGATGACGTGGGGCGCCTGGAAGACGCTGTACCCGGAGTCCCGCGTCGTCTCGTCGAACACGGGCTTCAACCGGAACTACCGGCCCACCGGCTATCCGTACGGCGACTATGAGGAGATCAACAACCCCGCCTTGCTCGACAGCCGCACCGGCCTCGACCGCAGCCGTCCGCCGAAAGAGCGCGGGCTCGGCATCCCGGTGGGCACGGGCGGCATGGTCTTCCCCTTCGGCCTCCTCGACGACACCGACGCGCCGGTGCGGGCGGTGCACGAGACCGTCGGCGGCGAGGACGTGGTCGTCTTCTGGGACGCCGCCGCGCAAAGCGCGATGGCGTACTACCCGCGCCATGCCGGGCAGCGCCTGACGTTCTCGGCGTCGGACGGGACGCTCGTCGATGCGGAGACGGGGAGC